>JACQAW010000280.1 GCA_016194725.1 Deltaproteobacteria bacterium | reverse complement strand
GTTTTTCGCGGTCGAGTCGATTGGGAACGTGCAAGGGTAGCAGCCCAGGCTGCGATAGCGCTTGCCCGAGCCCTGATCGTAGTAAAGCGAGACGGTGGGAATTTTTTCGCGGCCGATATATTCCCAGATGTTCAGCTCCGTCCAGTCGAGCAGGGGGTGGATGCGCACGTGAGTGCCAGGCGCGAAATCGGTTTTGTACTGGTTCCAGAACTCGGGCGGCTGGTCATCGACCGCCCAGTCGTTTTCGCGGTTGCGAGGCGAAAAATAGCGTTCCTTGCTGCGGCTGCCCTCTTCGTCGGCGCGAATGCCGGCGATGATGCCGTTGAACGGCTCGCGCCCGGCTGCGTGCAGGGTGTCTTTGAGCGCTTGAGTCTTGAGCAGCTTGCAGCACGTTATTCTGTCCACCTTGCCCGCGGGAAAGGTATCGCCTTGCGCAAGTGCCTCCGCATTTTGGCCCACGATCAGCTGCAGGCCCCATTGCTTGGCCAGCCTGTCCCGGTATTCGATCATCTCGGGAATTTTAAAAGAGGTGTCGATGTGAATCAGCGGAAAAGGCACGTGGCCGAAGAACGCCTTGCGGGCAAGCCAAAGCAAAACGGTGCTGTCCTTGCCAATCGACCACAGCATGCCCAGGTTGCGAAACGAGGCATAGGCTTCTCGAAGAATATGCACGCTGCGGTTTTCAAGCTCGTCGAGCTGGCTCATGCTGCCAGTTTACACCCGATCAGATATATTTTCGCAGCTGATCGACGATAATTCGCGTGGCTGCGGCAATGGACAGGTTCGTGGTATCGACCGTGATTTCGGGATTACGCGGCGTTTCATATGGAGAGCTCACGCCGGTAAAGTCTTTGAGCTCACCGGCCCGAGCCCGGCGATACAGCCCCTTGGTATCGCGCTTTTCGCATTCACCCAGGGGCGTTGAGATGTGAATCTCGACAAAATTTTTGGCGAGCTTGCGCGCGAAGTCGCGGCTGGCCTCGTAGGGCGAAATGAGCGACACGACCACAAAAAGCCCGTTGCTCTCGAGCCGGCTGGCCAGAAAGCCCACGCGCTTGATGTGCTCTTCGCGCTCTTCGCGCGAGAATCCCGTATTGGGAAACAGGTCGCGAATCGTGTCGCCGTCCAGATGCTCGGTGCGCAGCTTGCGGTTTTCGAGCTCGCGCACCACGGAATGGGCCAGCGTGGTTTTGCCGGCCCCCGAAAGGCCGGTGAACCAAAGCACGGCGGGCGTGATCTGGTGTTTTCCAAAATGAACCCGGTCCCAGAAGCGTTCATGAGCGTAGTATAGCGCAATTTTGCTGATGGCATCGACGCCACCCGTGGCCAGCGCCAGGTCCCAGCGCCGAAAAAAAGCAAACACGATCGCCGCCGTGGTCAGGCTGCCCAGGGCCCGCCACGATACCGCCTTCATCACCGATCGGGAGTGCGTCTCTTTATACATGGTCAGGTATACCGATACGCTTTCAGCGTGGACGCGGCAATCTGTTCCACGGCCCCGAACTGGCCATACTTGTTGGTGTGCCTTACCTTGCCCACGCTTTCGAACTCACGCTTGAAAAGCGCGTTGTCGTCCGAGGGCCATGGCAGGTCGACGAATTTGAAGATGCGTTTCATTTCGTCAAAGGGGTTTTCGAGGATATCCTCGTAGCGAATCTCGGTGAAATGCTTAAGCTCGCCCTTGACCGCATTGACGGCGGCAATCGAGTCCTGCCACACGTGGGCCGTGGTGCGAATGTCGTCTGCGCCGAACTCTTTGACATATTTTTCAAGATTTTGCACGCGTGGGTAAGGTATCAGGGTTTTCAAAGTCGGGTGTTGAATTTTCTTCAACTGGTCGTTGCAAAGCTTGTACAGCTTGAGCAGCGAGTTGGCCACCATGCGCCCGTCGCGGATGATGTGAATGAAGTGGGCGTCCGGAAACAGGTCTTGAATCATGCGCAGCTCGGTCTGCAGCACCGGGTATTTGGTAATGAAGCGCTGCCCGTTGCCGCCAAAGCTGTGCAGCAGGCGTTTGATGTCATTGTAAATCTCGGCTCGTTTTTCCGGAGAAAAATCCTGGAGGCGTTTTTCGGGCCAGTACAGGCTTTCGGTATCGCGGCCAATCCATTTTCCCCAGAACATCGCGGGCTCGGAGGGGCTTGAAAAATCGGCGTCTATCGAGTCTTGCAGGAAGCGTTCGCCCCGGATATTGAGGGCGAATTTCTTTCGGGCCCATTCCATCGTGCAGATGGCCGTCGGAAACGAATTCACCGCGGTGGTCACATAGGCCGCGCGCTTATGGGCGCATAGCAAGTTATACAAGACGGTCGTGCCCGAACGCGGCAGCCCGACAATGAAAACCGGCCGATCAATGCGCAGGGCCTCGAGGTCGGGCGTGAAATATCTCGCCTCGAGATACTCCATGAACGCAACCAGCCCACGCGGGTTGGGCACGGGAATGACGAACTGCCTTTCATAGGCTTTCTGAAACAGCAGCTTCGACCACCAATTTGCATATTCGACCTGGTCCGTCATTTCGAAAGCGTAGGGTACAACGCGAGTCTAATCAAGACTTTCAACTGTTCTTTCCTTTACCCCTTCGCTAACTTGGAGCCATGGGAACCGGCGCCGACTTCCTGACCACCCTGCTTCCAGCTGGCGGCAAGGCCAAAGGCATTCATCAGATGATGGGTGCGGGGTTTCGCGTGCCCGCCACCGTGTTCTTTGCATCGGAAAATCTTGGTACGTGGATCAGGGGGCTGCCAGGCCACACGCAGGCCATTGCCGACTGGGCACGCTGGCCCGGCGATGCCACGTCGAGCCCGGAGTCGCTTGAAAAATTCTGCGCTACATTAAAATCAGCCGGCGTTCCTGTCGAATGGCCAGCCTGTTTCAGCCACGCGCGTGCCGCGCTGGGCACCGGCACCTGGATTGTGCGCTCGAGCATGAGTGTCGAAGACGCGGCAACCACCTCGTTTGCGGGGGCCTACCGTTCCGTGCATGTGCCAAACCCCACCGTCGAGTCGCTCTGGAAAGCCGTGACCACCGTGCTGGCTTCGGCGTTTGAAACCGTGGGCGCGGTGCAGCTGCTGACGGCCGGGCACGACCCGCGCGATTTGCTGCCCGGCTTCTTTATTCAAAAATATATTCCCGCAAAATTTGCCGGTGTGTGTTTTACCCGCAAACCAGACCAGGTTTGGGTGGCGGAAAATGGCGTGGTCGAATGGGCCCGTGGCCCTGGCGAAGGGGTGGTGCAGGGTTCGGTGGCCACCAGAATCGATTCGCAGTCGGAAGGGGCCGATCCGATTTCGCCGCTCGCGCCACTGTGGACCGAACTTTGGGCCACGGCGGTTCGTGCCGAAGCGCTGGTGGGCGGTCCTGCCGACGTGGAGTGGGTCTGGGATGGCAAGGCCCTCTGGTTCGTGCAGGCGCGCCCGATTGCCTCGGAAGAGGCACGGCTGTTTGCGGCCTCGGCCGGCAGTCGTTGGACGCGGGCGCTGTCCCTCGAACGCTTTCCCGAGCCGGTCACTCCAATTGGCTGGACTGCCATTGAAGACTCCATGCAGTCCAATCTGGAAAACCTGCGTGCCGAGTTTGGCATCGAGGTGAACGGCTCGCGCAAAATGGCGGTGCGGCTGCGCTCGCGCGTGTACTCGGATCCGGATTTTTTCAAGTTCCCGTCGCGCGTGAAGGTACGCTGGCACCGCTACCTGACTCGCGTGCCGCGCCTGCTGTTCGCGCTGCTGCGGCATTGTAAAACCACTCTGCTGGCCAGGAGCCGTGAGGCTGCAAAAGCCGTTTTGAAACTCGAGCTGCTGCAAATTCTGATTGGCCCGCAAAGCCAGGTTTGGCAAAACAAATGGCAGGACCACGTGAGCCGCGGCCGCGACGAGCTCGAGGCTTTCAAGGTAAAGTGGATGCGGCTTGGCAGCGAGCGCCCCTCGGCGGCGGTGCTGCTCGAGCGCATGGAAGAGCTTCGGGCCATCAGTCTGCGTTTTCTCGAGCCCGACTTCACGGTTTTCATCGTTAAAGACGCGCTTCATCGCGCGCTCGAAGGCGTGTGGCTGCGGCTGGGGCGGCCCGCGCTGGGCTTTGTCGATCTGCTCAGCTGCTTTAACGAAAATCGCACGCTCGGCATGAGTCGTGAGTGGGTCGAGCTGACCCGGCTTCTGGCTCGCGACCAGGGTAGCAGCGAATTCATCAAGGGCTTGACAGTGGGCATGCTCGACGCCCACGCCTGTCTTGCGCCTGAAACCCGCGAAAAGTGGAAAATTTTTCTTGAGCGCAATGGCCACAATCGCACCAGCTGGGATATCGCCGTGCCGTGCTGGAACGACTCGCCGGCGGCGTTGGCCCCGCTTCTGGCCTCGTCGCTGCAAGGCGTGCGCAACGCCAAGGGCGTCGTCGAGCTCCAGAAGTCGTCGACGGCCGAGCTGTTTGCCACGCTTCGTGCGGCCGGGCTTATGGCCAGCTGCTCGCGCGTGGCCGACGCACTGGAGCGGCTGCGCGACTTCATGCGTATGGACGAAGAGCTGCATTTTCTGACTGGCCTGCTGCTCGAGCCCTCGCGGCGATTGGTGCTGGCGGCAGGCAGCGAGCTTGTGGGCCTGCGGTTGCTTGAAAAGCCCGAAGACGCTTTTTTTCTTGAGCTTGCCGAGCTCAAGGCCGCGCTGCGAGCGCCCAAGGCCAGTCTCAAATTTCTGGCTCAGCGCCGCCGGGCCGAATTCGAACGTGCCTGGAAAAATCAGGCGCCACTGGAATTTCCGCCTGAAAAAACGCCGCTCGTGCCGACACAGCCGCAAGGAAATTTTCAACACCTGGGAGTCGCCGTCAGCAGCGGCGTTGTCGAAGGTGTCGTGGTGATTGCCGAGCATCTCGAGGCCGTGGGCCAGCTTCAGCCGGGGTCGGTACTGGTAACCACCGCGCCCAATCCGGCATTCGTGCCGCTTTACCCACTGCTGGGGGCAATCGTTTCCGTGACCGGCGGAATCTTGTCGCACGGTTTTGTCGCCGCCCGCGAGTTCGGGCTGCCCGCGGTTTCTGGAATCGCAGATGCGACGACCACCTTTCGCAACGGCATGCGCGTGCGGGTCGATGGTGGGCGTGGGGTGGTCGAGGTATTATGAAAGCCACCAAAACCCTGCTGCTCGATCTGGATGGCACGCTATTGGGCTCAAAGCCCACGCTGCATCTGACTTTTATTTTTCAAACCCTTCTTTATTTCGCCAGGCGCGGCATCGGGCCGGTTACCGCGTTGCGGGCCTTGCATGGTTTGCGCATGGGCATCGAGCGCCATCAACCTGGTTTGGTTAATTCCAAAAGGGCCGCGCGCCTTTTTGGCGACGTGCTCAAGCTCGACGAGGTGCCGGCAAAAAAAATGGCAGTCGAGATGACTCATGAAGTCTTCGCGCATCTGGAGAGCTGTTTTTTTCCAATCAGGGGCGCCGCCGAATTTTTAAGCTGGGCCAGGACGCGTTATGAGCTGGTGCTGGCTACCAACGCGGTTTGGCCGCGTGAAATCGTAATGCTGCGGCTCAAGTGGGCAGGCCTGGACCCCGGGATGTTCAACTTTATCGCCAATAACGATGAAATGCATTTCACTAAGCCCAGTACCCAGTATTATGAGGAGCTGCTCGAGAAGCTCAAGCTTCGGGCAGAAGCTTGTTTGATGATTGGCGATTCGGTTCGCAAAGACCTGCCAGCCAGAAAAACGGGCATCCCGGTTTTTCTCATGTCCGACCGGGCTGCGGATATTCGTGCGGTTGCCACCAGTGACGGTGTTTGGAAGGGCAACTTTACGGCGCTGAAAGAGCTTTTGCAGGAGGTTCAATAGTGTCGATACCCATGGTCGTGGTTACAGGTCCTGATGGCTCCGGAAAAAGCACCGCCTGCAAAGGCGCCGCAATGCGGCTCGAAGAGCAGTTCGGAAAAGGCACGATTGGCGCGGCCAGCATCTGGGATTCAATGACCGCCACGGGCGCATTCAAAAAAGAAGCCGTGGTACGTTACCTTTCAGCGTTGGGGGGGCCGGCGCGCACGCTGTTCTTGTTTCATGCCATGCGCCACAGCGTCGAGCTTGCGCTGGCCAAGGCACCCAGGCTGCTGGTGGTCGATTCTTATTTTTACAAATACGCCGCAAGCGAGCTGGCGTATGGCACCGCTTCGAGCATTGTGCGCGGGGCAGCCGTGGGTTTTGAAAAGCCCGCGCTCACGCTTTATCTGGACGTCGAAGTCGCCGCTGCCCTCAAGCGAAAAAAGGAAACGAGCCAGTACGAAAGCGACGGCGGCGATTTTCTGAAGTTCCAAAAATCCATGCAGGCCCACTGGAAGCAGCTCGAGGCCGAGCACGGGCCGTGGATTCATATTTCCTCGTGCGAAACCGCCGAAGCCACGCTGACCAAAGTGGTGGCGGCCATTGACCGGGCAGGTGTATGCAAGCAGATGCCGTCGTCTTGAACCCCAAGGCCAACGCGGGGGCCGGTGCTGAGCGCTGGAAACTGGTGCGCGTCTCGCCGCTGGGGCGCCAGCTGGTGCTCGATCGCGCCCCGGTGTTTGACGGCACGGGTACCGTGCTTTCCCTCGATCTCGCCGGTTTTCTTCGCGAGCAGCTTTTGCGCGGTGCCCGCCGTTTCGTCATCGCCGGCGGCGACGGCACGGTGAACCTGGTATTGAGCGCGTACCTGCGCCTGTGCATGTCAGACCTCAGAATGCCACGCGACGCCCGCTTCGGAGCGGTGGGAATCGGCTCTTCAAATGATTTTCAAAAACCCTTCGATGCCAAAGGCCGGGCGCGAGTGGCAGGGTTCGCCTGTCGACTTGATTTTGATCATGCCTTTGCGCACGACGTGGGAACATTGGAAACCGCGGAAACCGCGGAAACCATCCCGGAACAAGAGAACCGGTATTTCTTCGTCAACGCCAGCATGGGCGTTACGGCCGAAGCCAACGACCGCTTCAACCAGGGTGGGCGGGCTTTCGAGTTTCTCAAGCGCCGCTGGGTCGATGGCGCCATTGTCGCAGCGGCACTGAGCACCTTTGCGGGATACCAAAACAGAAAAATTCGCGTGCAGGTGGGCCAGGGCAGTCAGACCGAGCTGCTGTTGACTAACCTGAGTGTCATCAAGAACCGATTTTTTTCAGGGTCCTTTCACTACGACCAGGGCCAGCGGGCCGACGATGGTTTGCTGGGCGTTCGAATGTGCAGCGCGATGAACCGCTTTGAAATGCTCGCGGCGCTCAAGGGGTTGGCTTCCGGAAAATTTTCCGGGCGTCCCAAGACCAGCTCTGGCACAGCCACTCTGGTTCAGGTGCAGTCGACCGATTCCACGCCGCTGGCCATCGAAACCGACGGTGAGGTCATGCGGGCCACGAGCTGCCGTTTTGGAATTGTGCCCAAAGGAGTAGTGCTGTGTCCTTAGTACCCCGCCCGCGTAAAAATCACGTTTTGAGCGGCGGCTTTTCCCGCAGAGCTTCGTCAGCGGACCACAAAAAAGCCTCACCATCCCGCAGCGGGGATGGTTCCGGTTTTTTGCGTTCCACTTCCTCGCCCTGCGGAAAAATCCTTGCTCAAAAGCGCGATCTTTACGCGGGCGGGGTACTGGAAATCACGGAAATTCAAAAATGGCTCGGCCGAGTGCCTCGCCATCCCAGGCAAACTCACGGAATCAATGAGTCTGACAGCGAAGTGCTCGCGCTGGGGCAGGGCCGGTACCTGGCCAGCACGATTGACTCAATTGTCGAAGAAATCGCGTATGAATTGTATCAGGACCCGTTCACCATGGGCTGGATGTGCGCGACGGCCTCGCTTTCAGATCTTGCAGCCGTGGGCGCAAAGCCCCTGGGCCTGCTTTTTTCGGCGCACTGGCAAACGGACTTTACGCTGGCGCAAAAAAAACGCGCGGTTCAAGGTTTGAAGGCCGCCCTGAAAGCGGCGCATACGCCCCTTTTGGGGGGCGACACGGGTCAGGCGCTAGCCACGCACCTGACTGGCGTAGGTTTGGGAACGTGCGACACCCGACCCTTGAGTCGCCTGGGCTTGAAGCCTGGCGACGTGATCTGCATGACGGGTAAAATGGGCCTGGGCCCGGCGCTGGGTTTTCGTCGGCTGCTGGGCGACCCTAGCCGCGTTTTGCGTGAAAAAGATTATAGACCCCGGGCACGCGTCGACGAGGGCCTGCGGCTGCGCAAACTTTCAGGCGTGCGCTGCGCGATGGATTCAAGCGACGGCTTGGCCTCGACGCTCAATACGCTTTGTCGCCTGAATAAAGTCGGCCTCGCGTTGCAATGGGACGAGCGCTGGCTTGAGCCACGGGCAGCTCGCTATTGCCGCGCCATGAAGTTGCCTTTGCCTTCGCTGCTTTTTGGCGAGCACGGCGATTTTCAGCTGGTGGTCGGCGTGCGCGCCGAAAAACTCGCAAGCGTGCGCAGGCAGGTGCCAGGGCTATATGTTCTTGGAAAGGTGCTGCCTGAAAGGAGCGGCACTACCATCGCGGGTGCTGACTTCAAGACGCGTGAAATCGATTTCAATCTTGTCGCCGGTGCGCGGAAAGACTCGTTGCCCGCCATTACCCGCGTGTTTCAGCGGATGCTGAAATATTCCGCGGCTATCGGCAAATAGGCCCGACCACCTGACGTATGTGCTCTGGATAATAGTCCAGAAAGTCAAAACCCGCGTAGTCATAGCCCATGGGGCTGAACGGAAAAACGTGTTTGGTCACCATGTCTCGATCGGGGCACAGGTCCTTGTCTTCATACTCATCGCCGAAGCCGACCAGGTGCCCCAGCTCGTGCAGGACTTTGGTGCAATAGGCGGTTTGCCGCGAGCCTTCGCACTTTGCCGTGCGCTCTTCGTGGCTCAGGCCTTTGTCTTCGGGCCGGTTCATGCAAGCTGAGTAGTTCACGCCCAGAAAGTTGAAGTTGTCGCTGTATGAGCGCCCTTCGATGTCGCTGATCATCGTTTCGGCGTCGGGCTTGCCGGTGCGGCCGGCGTCGTTTTCGAATTTTACGTCAAAGGTGATGCCGTAGCCCGCCCAAAGTTTCTTGATCTGGGGCAGGCACGCCCGGGTGCGCTCGAGCATGAAGTCGGCGCGCTTTTGGCTTACGTCTTTCGGATAGTGGACACCAACGGCTAATCCCAGGTGAATGCCATCGGCCTGATGGGTGAGCCGGTAGTTGGCCGGCACCACTTCATTTTCATTGGCGCGAAAAAAACCGTGTTTGCGGCAAAGATATTCGTAGGTGTGCCGCACGTACACCGAAGTGCCCACCGAGCTGCGGGCCGCGCAGGCGTTGACGATGGTGCGATCAGTCGTGGCAATGCTGTCGTAGTAGCGCTGGCCGTCCAGGTTCACGCACCCGGGGCAGCAGCGCGCGATTTCGTCGCGCGTTGTTCTTTTTGTCGAAAGCTCGCCGTTCACGTAGCTGGTGATCGACACGATATGAGTCATCTGCACAGCCCAGTTCACGTTATTGGCTGGCGACCATTGCATGTCCCGTTCGGGGCCGCCTGCGAATGCCGAAAAGGTGGTGGCCACCAGAGCCAGTAATATCGTGAAGGGTATAGCTCTCATCTTGCCTAGATATGAGCAAGGCCCATGCCGCACAGCTGCCCGCTTTTCAGCAGCTATATTGGCTTAAGTCTTGGGTCTTTTGGCTTGGGCGTAGTCTGTGGGGATGACTTGCCGGGCTCAACCCAACTACTCAGATGACCCTTTCAGGGGCGACACTGGCTTATTCTTGGTCGGTCATTCCCGTATGCCTGCGCGCACTTATCTGCCTCTACCTCAACAGCACGGGGTTGGCGTATTATGGAGGGATGGATTCGGCGCCAGCTGACAAACCATTTCTTATCGCTTCGCCACCCTCGTTTCTGGGAATCAGATGCCCGTGGGCTTTTATGGTGCTGCAGCCATTTTATGCCATTGCCTGGCTTAGCTTTGGCAACGCCGAATGGTTTATTCCCGTGTGCGCGCTGGGCAATATCCTGGTGCTCATCCTGGTCGGCGTTGCCGTGCGCTCCAATCGCTTTGAGTTTTCTCCACGCGGCATCAGGCGCGTTTCGATGAAGCAAGAAACGTTCGTTCCGTGGAAGGCGGTTCGGTTCGTCGAGCTGCACGCCGAAAAAGGCGCCTGGAGCCTGGTGCGCCACGACCACCTGCGAATCATCACTCGTGATGGCCCTAATCCAAATTTGTTCTTGTTCTCGCTCTGGACGGGGTTTGACAAAGCGGTCGATCTGTTTCGCGAGCGCGGATTGTTCAAGACCGAGGTGCCGGTCGATTACTCCGGCCGCGGCGAACGACGGGTGCCCTTGACGTTGCTGGTCGATCTGACGGTTGTATCGCTGATTGTCGCGCCGCTGGTTCTGGCGGGCGTGCGCAACTTCGAGCTGGGAATCGCCGCCTCGCGCGGGCATCATGCGGGCATTGAGCTGCTGCTGGTGGCAGGAGCCGATATCAATTCCCGTGATTTCAATCAACGTACGCCGCTGATTCGGGCCGCGCAGGCAAAGAGCGTGGTGGCCAGCCGGTTGCTGCTTGCCAAGGGCGCGGACCCGGCGTTATCCGATGTTGAAGGAAAATCGGCGGCTGACTATGCAAGCGAAAGCGGCTCAAAAGCCCTGGCGGCTCTTTTTAACTCGGGCCGAACTTTGAGTGGACGGCATTAGAGCGTTTTACGGCATTGTTTCGGTGCCGCCGCCGGCGGGGGCCGCACCACACGTCGGACCCCAGCCGTATCGCCGTTTACCAAAGCTCGGTTAATAGCGCCAAGATTTACGAGGCCGCGTCTCTGCTGTTTTTCCGCCTCATTTACAAGCCACCTCGTCGCTCTCGGCAGTTCTCCAAGGGGTCTGCGCGCCGAACCGCTTTTGAATCGCTCGGTAATTCATCTCCTGCCCTTTTAGTGTTTGGATCTCTTCAGTCCGGTCGGCACCACGTGGCTGCCGGTGCCACAAGCTGCAGGCATTTTTCTTTTGAAGCTTCCAGGGTAAGCTCGCTGGTATCGAGCACATGCAGCTTTAGGCCCGGTTTAAAGCCCACC
>JACQAW010000244.1 GCA_016194725.1 Deltaproteobacteria bacterium | reverse complement strand
CCTGATCTTTTATAGGCAGCAGCTCTTTGGCGGCTTCGACCAGCACCTTGTTCAGGCCGTTGGCGCCTTGCGAGCCACCGAAGGCAAAAAGGACAAACGGCTGCGCCGGCTTATGCGCGGTCGGAATCAGGTTGCTGCGCGCAGGGTTGCCGGTGACGAGGCATTTTTCAGCCGGCGCCCCCTGCGGCGTTTCATCGAAGGTGAGAAAAACATGTTGCGCCAGCTTTGCCGAGATGCGGTTGGTGAAACCCATTACGGAATTCTGCTCCAGCACTCCGCAGGGGATTCCCAAAAAGCGCGCGGCGATGATGCAGGGGCCGGCGGCGTACCCGCCCACGCCCACGACCATTTCAGCCTTGAAGTTGCGAAGCAGGCTAATGCACTTCAAGACGGCCCAGGGCAGCTGCCAAAGCGTCATGAGACGCGCGCTCAGGCCTTGCCCCACCAGCTTTCCCAGCTTGAGCGTTTCAAGTCGCAGTCCCGCCTTTGGCACCAGGCGTGTCTCAAGCCCGCTTGCCGAACCCACGAAAAGAACCTCGTTGCCCTTGCCTTGAGCGATGAATTCCTGCGCGATTGCCACGCCGGCAAAGATGTGGCCGCCGGTACCGCCGCCGGTAATGACGAGCCTCAAGCCTTGGTCTCCGAAAGCTGCGCCAGCACGCCCAGCATGAACAGCGTGACGACCAGCGAGGTGCCGCCGTACGAAATCAGCGGCAGCGGCAGGCCTTTGGTGGGCAGCAGGCCCAACACCACGCCCATGTTGAAGAAGGCCTGCAGGCCAACACAAACCGAAATGCCCACGGCCAGCGCGCGTTCAAAGCCCTTGTGGGCGGGGTCGGACCAGGGGTCCACGAAGCTCAGCACGCGTGCGCGGCGATATGCGCTGGTGAGTATCAGGCTGGTGGCCGTGGGCACCATGATGGCAATGGTCGTGACCAGATACTTGATGCGAACGCCGCACGCGAGCAGCATGCAAAATGCCGTGCAAAGCAGCAACGCCACCGTGCCAAAGTCGGGCTGGCAGAGCAAAAGCACGTAGAGCGGAATTACGGGAATGAAGTAGGTCAGAAACCCCGTGCGAAAATTTTCCTGAAAATCGATCTTTCTGGATATCTGGGTGGCCACGAAAATCAATACCGCCAGCTTGGCCAGCTCGGCAGGCTGAAAGGTGAATCCGAATATCGTGATCCAGCGGCTGGCGCCCCCGGCGCGATGGGCGATTCCGGGAATGAGCGCGCCGACCAGAATCAGCGCCGCCGAGATGAGCAGCAGAAAAGTATACTGGCGCAGGCGCTCCACGGGCAATCGCCAGCCCAGGATGAAGGTGCCAACACCTGCGCCCATGAAAACCAGGTGCCGCTTGAAGAAATAGAGGCCGTCTTTGAACCGCTCCTGGGCGAAGATAAAGCTCGAGCTGTAGATCATGACCAGGCCCGCGGCCAGAAGCGCAAAAATGGCGAGCCAGAGGGTACGGTCTCCGGCCGTGATACTAGAGCTGGGCGACGAGCTTTTTAAAGTAATCCCCGCGTTCTTCATAGCTCTTAAACATATCGTAGCTTGCGCAGGCCGGCGAGAGCAAGATCACATCGCCGCTTCTTGATTTCTGATAGGACAAAAGCACCGCTTCTTCAAAGGTCCCGACAAGAAAGGTCTCGCTGAAGTCGCCAATGATGCGATTGATCTTTTCCTTGGCTTCGCCGATCAGGATCAGGTTTTTGACGCGCATCTTCACAAGTTCCAGAAGAGGGGTGAAATCCTGCTCTTTGTCCCGTCCACCGGCAATCAGGATGATGGGGGCGTTGAAGGAGCTGATGCTGCGAATGACGCTGGCCACGTTGGTGGCCTTGGAGTCGTTATAGATCGAGACGCCGTCTTTTTTGCGGATGAACTCCAGGCGGTGGTGCACGCCTTTGAACGTATCGATCGTCTTTTGAATGCCAAGCTTCGTGCAGCCCACTGCGCGGGCCGCTACGGCGGCTGCCATCATGTTTTCACGGTTGTGGTCGCCTGGAAGCTTGCAGGGCATGAGGTCGAAAATTTCTTCGGTTCCGCCCATTTTGAGTATGAACTTTGGCTTTTTGAGATAAGCGCCCTGAAATTGCTCGGCCATCGAGCCATTATTCGTGGACATGGTCATGGGGTCACGCTTGGTGAAGTGCACCACTTTACCCACAAAGCCGTCGCCGACGCGCGCGGCTTTGTCATTGTCCAGATTGGTAACGAGCGTGGTGTTCTTGTCGGCCTTGAGAAGTAACCGACGCTTTGCGGCGTAGTAAGCGTCCACGCCGCCAGGGTAACGATCCAGGTGGTCGGGCTCCAGATTCGTGAAAACCGCGACATCCGGACGCAGCTCCATGGTCGTTTCGAGCTGAAAGCTTGAAAGCTCGAGCACAATGACGTCCGGGCTTTCGTTATTGAGTACGAGGTCCAGGACCGGAACGCCGATATTGCCGCCCGTAAATACCTTTTTGCCGTCGTTTTTCAGCATTTCGGTAATCAGGGTCGTTGTCGTCGTTTTGCCGTTCGTGCCGGTAACCGCAATGATGGGCGCCTTCATGTAGGGAACGGCGAGCTCGATGTCATTGACGATCTGAACTCCAGCGGCGCGGGCCTCGAGCAGGGGTTCGATGTTGGCGGGAACGCCAGGGCTGAGGACGATGAGGTCCGAGGTGGTGAAAAGCTTCGAGGTGTGTTTACCCAGGTCGAACTCGATTTTCAAATCGGCCAGCGCTTTGATGGCATCGGCCAGGTCCATCTTGTTTCTGGAATCACTTATCGTGACCCTGGCGCCTTGTTCGCAAAGAAAGCGGGCCGCCGAGATACCGGATTTTCCGAGGCCGGCGACAAGTACTTTCTTACCCTTAAGTTTCAACATCCCAAAAACTCCTTTAGCGTAGCTTTAAAGTCGATAACGCCATAATGGCGAACAGAATGGAAATGATCCAAAATCTTACAATGACCTTGGGCTCAGCCCACCCCTTCAATTCAAAATGATGGTGGATCGGCGCCATCTTGAGAACGCGCTTCCCCGTAGTCTTGAACGAAATCACCTGGGCCATGACGGAGAGTGCTTCTATCACAAAAATACCGCCAACAAGTACGAGAAGTATCTCATTCTTGGTGATAATGGCGACCGTGCCGATGGCCGCCCCTAGCGGCAGAGAGCCGACATCGCCCATGAAAACCTGTGCGGGGTACGAGTTGTACCAAAGAAATCCCAGCCCGGCCGATGCCATGGCGCCGCAGAAGATGGCCAGCTCGCCAGCGCCGGGAACGTGTGGAATCTGCAAGTATTCCGATATCTTGGCGTGGCCCGCAAGATAGCAGAGCAAGGTGTATGTGCCTGCCGAAATGATCACGGGGCCAATGGCCAATCCATCAAGGCCGTCGGTTAGATTTACTGCGTTTGAGGTGCCTACGATGACCAGCATGGCAAATGGGATATAAAGCCAACCCAGCTGAAATACGAAGCCCTTGAAAAACGGAAAAGTAAGCGTCGAAACCAGCTCGGTGGGGGCGGTGGTGAAGATAAAGTACGAAACCACTCCCGCGATCAGCGATTGCCAGAAGAGCTTTGATTTTCCGGAAAGGCCTTTGGAGTTCTTCTTAATCACCTTTCTGTAGTCGTCCACCCACCCGATAATGCCAGTGGTCATGGTGACGAAAAGCACGTACCAGATAAAGCGATTGCTCAAATCGGCCCACAGCAGCGTCGAGGCCGCGATACAGAAAAGAATGAGACCGCCACCCATGGTGGGCGTGCCCTTCTTTGAAAGATGGCTCTGGGGGCCGTCGTCGCGGATGCTTTGGCCGATCTGCTTGGTGCGCATGATGCGAATGAACCAAGGGCCCGCGATCATGCTGAACACGATTCCGGTTATCGCCGCGCCAAAGGTGCGAAACGTAATATAGCGCAATACGTGCAGCACGCTGAAGTGTTTGGCCATTGGATAGAGCAAGGAATAAAGCATTGGATTCGTATCGTAGGAAATTTGGCCAACTGGGGTCAAGCTAAATCAGTTTTTGATCTTATCCACAATCTGGTCCATTTTGGCGCCGCGTGAGCCTTTGATGAGAATCAGGGTCTCGCTGGGTTTGGATTTGACCTCTTCTTTTAGGGCTTGCATCAGATCGTCCTGAGTGGCGAAATCCAGCGCGGCTCCGTGCGGTGAAGCGCCTTTTTCCTGTCGGTAGCCATCCACCCATTCCCGCGCGAACTTTCCGGTGGCCAGCAGCACGTCGACCCCGTCGAGCGCGGCGCGGCGCCCCATCTCGCGATGGAACTCGCCCGATTCGGGCCCCAGCTCGAGCATGTCACCTACAACCGCGACCATCTTGGATACCCCGGCCTGGCTGTTGGTGCGAATGGTACGCGCGGCTTCAAACAGCGCGGTTACGCTGGTAGGGTTGGAGTTGTAGGAGTCATCATAGATGACTGCGCCCGACTGCGCACGAAACAGGTTCGAGCGCAGTTTGCTGATCTTCGGATTATCCAGGCCCTGAGCCACGTCCTGCACGCTGGCAATTCCACTGGCCAGCACCATCGTGGTCGCGGCCATGGCGTTAGCCAGATTGTGCGAGCCAGGCAGGGGCAGGCGCCCCTTGACCGCGCCCCAGGGCGTGGCGAACTCATATTCCCAGCCATAGCGATGCTCCATGCCCAGCGATCGCTTGCTGACCAGTCGCACGTCGGCGAAAACTTTTCGCTGGGTCAGGGTGAAGATTTGCAGCGTCTTTTGCTTGAGGGCCAGGAATTCCTCGTACAGTTTTGCCAGATAGGGGCAGTCGAGATTGAAGATCAGCACGCGGTCGGTGCCGTGCTCGATGATCCAGTCGAAGAGCTCGCGCTTGGCGCGCAGCACGCCCTGTTCGTCTTTGAGATTTTGCAGATGACTCGCGCCGATGGTGGTGATGAAGCCGATATCGGGCTGGCAAATCGACGCCAGGGCCTGAATTTCGCCAAAGCCACTCGTACCCATTTCGAACACGGCGGCGCGATGCTTGCTTTTGAGCCGCATGACCATCTGGGGCACGCCCCAGTGGTTGTTCAACGTGCCCTCGGTTACCAGCGCCGGGCCGGCGTAGCTGAGAATCGAGGCCATCAGATCCTTGGTTGTCGTCTTGCCCGACGAGCCTGTTAGCCCGATGACCGGGATCTGGAACTTGCGGCGGTAAAAAGTTGCGATGCGCGACAGCGCGACCAGTGGATCGGAGACGATGAAGAACTGATTGGTGTGCTCGCGTGCGTGATTCCAAAGCTTGGACTCGTCCTGGCCGATAATCAGGCGCGCTCCCATGCGTATGGCGTCGGGAATGAAATCATGCGCATCGGAGCGTTCGCCCTTGATGCACAGAAAAATGCAGCCGGGAACAATCTTGCGCGAGTCAAAAACCATTTCGCTGTAAGGGCCGTTCTCTTCGGCATGCAGCAGGGGGCCTTCGGCGTGCAGCAGGCGCCCGCCGGGAACCGAGGCTAGAACTTCCTGCAAGGTGAGGTCGAGGCTATCCATTCCTTAGATTTTCCTGCGCCACGAGCCGGTCGTCAAACGGTAGTTTCTGCGTGCCGATGATCTGGTAATCTTCGTGCCCCTTTCCGGCGATCAATAGGATGTCTTTCTCGCGCAGAATCGAGATGGCCTGGGCAATTGCTGCCTGTCGGTCATTAATTCGCCGCGCGCGCGCTGGATCCTTGAGCCCCACCATGATCATCTCAATGATCTGGTCCGGATTTTCAGTGCGAGGATTGTCCGAGGTGACGAAGACGACGTCAGCCAGTCGTTCCGCGATGGCGCCCATGAGCGGGCGTTTGCCGGCATCGCGGTCGCCGCCGCAGCCGAAAACGCAGAGGAGCCGCTTGGGGCCGAGCTGCTTCAACGCGGTCAGCGCCTTTTCAAGCGCATCGGGCGTGTGCGCATAGTCCACCACGACGGTGAGGCCATGCGTGTTGGGCACTTTCTCCATACGTCCCGGCACCTGGCCAGCGTTGGCCAGCGCCGCAGAGATCGTTTCGGGCGGAATGCCCAGGCCAATGGCCACGGTAACCGCTCCGGCCAGATTCTGCACGTTGAAGGCGCCGATCATCGGCGAACGAACGGTGATCGAAAAATCGCGGCCACCGGCCGAAACCGCCAGCTCACCCTCGATGCCGTCGGCAGACACGCGCAGCCCGCCGTAGTTCACGTTGCAGCCAAGGCCACCAAAAGTAAGCACCTCGCGCCCGTTGGATTTGCAAAGCGCGGCAAGGCGTTTGCCGTAGGGGTCGTCGTGGTGAATCGCGCGAATCTTGAGCGGATAATCGAGGAAGAGCCCGGCTTTCGCGCGGAAGTAGTCATCCATGTCGGAGTGGTAGTCCAAGTGGTCCTGAGTCAGATTGGTGAACAGGGCGGCCTCGAAGCGGGTGCCCCACACGCGTTGCTGATCCAGGGCGTGGCTCGAAACTTCCATGCAAATGGCATCGGCACCGCGGCTGGCAAAGTCAGAAAAAATTTTTTGCAGCGAACGCGCATCGGGCGTGGTGTGCGCCGATTCAAGGCGGTAGCTGCCGAAACGATTTTCCACCGTGCCGATTACGGCTGGTTTTCGGCCCCAGCTGGTGAGCAAGGCCTCGAGCAGATAAGTCGACGTGGTTTTTCCATTCGTGCCGGTGACGCCGCAAATCAACAACCGCTGCGAGGGCTGGTCCTGAAACCGCGAGGCAGCCTCGCCATAACTTTTGCGGGTGTCGTCGACCTCGATGATGCGCGAACGGTCGGCAAGGTTCAAGGTACGCGCATGGTCGCGGCGAACCACGGCCACCGCGCCTTTGACGACGACATCGGGCACGAAGTCGTGCCCGTCACGCTGGCTGCCTTCGAGCGCGAAGAAAATGGTGCCGGCGCGCGCTTCGCGGCTGTCCTGGGTAATTAGGCTGATTTCGACCGCAGTGAGCGCAGCCGGTGCGGCTGGCAGAATTTCAATTAGTTTCACAAATTGAGATTAGCAGTTCGATTCAAAAGTTTCGCGGCATTTAGAGGTTGATGGACAGACGACTTTGGTTGTGTCTTGACCGTATTGGTTGGGTAATTTTTCGATTCTTCACGGCACGATGATCACGCGGCTGTTCGAGGCATCGCCGAAGTAGTGATAATTGACGTCGACAAAGATACCGCGAGGCGCACTGAGCGTTCCCGAGCCCAGGCCGCCGTTGTTGGCCGTGCTTGAAACGAAGTCAGGCTGGCCAAAGACTGCGTTGGCCGCAGTCTGGCTTACCGAAGGGATGGTGCTCCATTTCAATACGCGGTTATTCAACTCATCGGCGACGTAGAGCGCACCGAATGCATCGGGAAAGACCGCGCTCGCCCCGTTTAAAGTCGCCGCGCTGATTCCACCGTTGTTGGCGGTATTGGAGCTCAAATTCGGCTGGCCCAGCACCGTGGTTGGCCCCTGCCCATTTGTAGTGGGAAACGACGGCCAGATGAGCACGCGGTGGTTGCCCGTATCACCCACGAAAAAATTAGTTCCATCGGTCGATGCGAACTGCGGAAGGGCCATTGTCGCCGTGCTCTGCGTGCTGGCCGTGAAGCTGCTCTGGCCGATGACCAGACTGGCATTCGGATTACTCGTTGTGGGAATGGGGTTGTAGATCTGAACGCGGCTGTTTGCGGTGTCCGCGACGAGCAGGTTCGAGCCATTAACGAATACCGACCGGGGCGTATTGAGCCCTTTCTGAGTCGTCGCGGCCGCGCTCAGCGTGAAGGTGGTCTGGCCCACGACCACGTTGGCGGCCACGCCGTTGGTCGTAGGAATGGTATTCCAGATCAGGACCCGGTTGTTGCCGGTGTCGGCGACATACAGCTTCGTGCCATCGGAAAAGACTCCGCACGGAATATTGAGAGTTGCCGCGCTGATTCCACCGTTGTTTGCCGTATTGCTCGTCAAACGGGGCTGTCCCACCACGACGTCGGCCGGGACTCGGGTAGTATAGGGAATCGTGTTCCAGATCAATATGCGATTGTCTCCGGTATCGGCTACAAACAGCCTTGTGCCGTCGCTGTAGACCGCCCTGGGAAAAGAGAGGGCAGAGGCATTTATTCCGCCATTGTCGGCGGCGCTGCTGATGAAGTTGGGCTGCCCCTGAACATAGGGCGCGGTATTGATGGTGATCGTGGCATTGGCGATGTTGCCGATGTTATCAGTGACCCGGACAGTTGCCGTGCCCTGGGTCGTGGGAGCGAGGTAAGACTCGATGGTTCCGCTGACCACGTTGATCGTGCCCGTGCCGCTGAAGAGCGAGAACGAATACGGGTTCACGCCAGCACTGGCCGTGAAGTTCTGGATGTTGCCCACAGGCACCGATACAGACGCGGGTGAGATCGCGAGCGCGGAGTTGATCGTCACCGCGGCGTTTGCCGTGTTACCCACAGAATCTGTGACCGTAACCGTCGCGCTGCCGCTAATGCCTGGGGCCGTATAGACGCCGCTTACGGAGTTGATCGAGCCGCCACCGGCCGTGATCGAGAAAGTATACGAGGTCACGCCCCCGGTGGCACTGAAGGTTTTGGAGTTGCCTACCGCGAGCGTAAAGGATGTGGGCGAGATGGCCAGCGCCGGGTTTATCGTCACTGACGCGCTCGAGGTGTTGCCCAGCGAATCGGTAACCATTACGGTAGCGCTGCCGGTCAAACCGGGCGCCGTGTACAGGCCGGTTGCGGAGTTGATCGAGCCGCCGCCGGAAGTGATTGAGAAAGTGTATGGAGTCACTCCGCCCGAGGCGCTGAAGGTCTTCGTGTTGTTGATGGCAAGAGTGAAGGTGGACGGCGAAATCGCGAGCGCGCCATTTACGGTAATGGTGGCGCTGGCCACGTTGCTCAGTGTGTCGGTCGCGCTGACGATCACCGTTCCCGCTGAACCTGGAGCCGTAAATGCCCCGGACGTGGCGTTGATCGTTCCCCCGCCACTCGTGATCGCGAAGGCATACGGACCCAGGCCGCCGCTTGCAGTGAAGGTTCCGGAGTTGCCCGGCCCCAGCGTGGACGTCGCAGGCGAGATCGCAAGCGTATTGATCTGACCGCAGGTAAAAGCGGCAGTTGTACCGACCGCGAAGCTGATGGGAATCGTGACGGTCGTGGGCTGGGTCAGGCCCTGCACGATTCCGCCCACCGGGTAGCCCGCGATCACCGTGGCCGAGCCGCCACAGCTCACGGGCGTGGGATAGATTCCGTACACATCGATATTCCGGCTGAGCCCCGTGGGAATGTCGACATCCACGCTCGCGCCGCGGGCGAACGTCGGTGACAGAACACCCATGCCTTTTCCAAGCAGATTTCCGGGCGTGTTGCAGGTGATGGTGGGGGTAAGCAGGTTCGATGTGCTGATTCCGGATCCCGTGACATTGACCGCGAAGCAGTTGAAATCGGTCGTAAGCGTGGGAGCTGTTTGCTGAGCCATCACGGCCCGCGTGACCAGGCCGTAGAGCTTTTGATCGAGTTTGCTCTGGGTGTTTTCGGCGAGCTGAATGCGCAGGTGCCCGGCTGGCGCAATGGCCTCCTTGCCGCAGCCGGTTGCTGCCAGTGCGATCGTTGCGAAAGCGGCTGAAGCAAGCATGCATGATGCGCGCATTCTATTGCACCCCCACACTCAGGCGCACGACGCCGCCCGTTGGCACTGCTACCGGTGGCAGCGAGGTCGGTACCGCGATTACCGTCGAAATAACCTCGCTCGTGGTCGTCGGTGCTGGCGGCGGCGGGGCTGCGGTGACGGCCGCCGCGACAATGGCGCTGAGCGTAGCTGCTGCGGCAGACATAGTGGCGGCCGGCGCCGCTGAAGTATCGCCGTTCGTCGGCACAATAGTGGTGGAGTTGACGAATGTGTTGTCGTGAACAGTGGCGGCAGCGACTTCGACCTTGACCTCGGCTACGCTTAACGCCGAGACGGCCGGAGCAATTACAGGGGTTGCGGCTACTGGCGCAGATGGGGTGGTCACAGGGAGCGCAGAAGCTGCGCCGGTAACTGCAGCCGGCGTGCGTGGAGAGCTATCCGTTGGCGCGACTGATGTGGAGGTTGCGGAAACGGAGCTTACCAAAGGTGAAGCAGCGGCGGCTGCAGCCGTCTTCGAGCCAGCAGTGCCGCCAGCGCTTGAGCGGGATGGCGCGGCTCCGCTGCTGTTCTGGCTGAATGTTTTGGGAGTAACCATAATGAATTTCCCGGGGCCTACGATCACGGATGGACCGCCGCCCGGCGGGCTGACCCGAACCTCTCCCGAGATCACCATGACCCGCGTTTGCGAATCCTGGCCCGTGGGCGGCACGTTGATCACGAACTCCGTCCCACGTACACCCATGGCCGCATCGTGCGTGCGTACCTCGACACTTCCGTTCTCGCCCACCTTTCGGTTGACAAGCGCGCGCAGCTTTCCGTAGAGAAGATTGAATACGGCCGTGCGATTCTCGAGTTGGCGGAGCGCGTACTCCGTAATCTTAAGAGAGGACGAAGGCCCCAGATCGAGAATCGTCTGGTCACTGAAGAGAATCTTGGTCGAGCCATCCGCCCCAGTCGTCACCAGATCGGTCTGCACGATGCCGTCATTGGGATGGGCGTCGCGTCGCGGCGCTCCTTCCATGCCAACCGAAACCAGGCCATTAGTGACAACGAAACGCCCGGCGTCGGACGCGCCTGCAAGGGTGGTGCGAGGACCCCCTAAGACGAGAGCAAAAGCCAGAATTGCGATTTGAGACAGCCCAGGGCGCGCGGCTCTTTCTTTAGCTCGCATACTCGTCTAGAATATGTCGAAAACGTCATATGGCGTACCGGCAGTGAAATTCCGGCGGCAAGATTTGACAAGGCAAAAATTGACATGAAGGGCGCCAGCCTCTCTTTTCGCATTTCTCTCACTCTGTTTGTGCTCGCCACCGCTGCGACGGGTGCGCGCGCGGCGTCATCCGCGGCTGAGGCCGAGCTGCTGCAGTCGCAGGCCACGCTGCGTTACCATATGATGGATTACAAAGGGGCGGCGGAACTGCTCGAGCGTGCACTGAAAATACTGCCCGGCGATGTTTCGTCGCTTGAGCTGCTCGCGCTCACGCGACGCAAGTTAAATGACGATGCGGCCGCGGGCCGGGCATATCTGGTGTTGCTTGCGCTGGTGGACGAGAAGCACCGGCCGCCTTACCACTTCGAGCTCGCGACGATTCAATTTGCGGCCAGGCGCTTCGATGAGGCCCGTGAACATTTCGAGCGTGCGGCCGAGGGCGGTTTCAACCCGGGGACGAGCCATTTTTTCCTGGGCTTCATCGAATTCAGCGCCAAGGCGTGGGAGCCGGCGCGCGCGGCTTTCGTGGCCTCGCTTGCCTCGCCTGACGGCTTTACCTATGAGGCCGTCTCGCGCTACTACCTGGCGGCCGCCTACGAGCAGCTTGGGAAGAGTTCGGATGCCGTCCACAGCTATTACGCCGCCGCTTCAGCGCCTGAAGGCCTCACGGACTCCATTTCCAACGGCATCCGCGAAAACGCGCTCAAGGCGCTGGATCGGCTCGACCATACCAACTCGTTTGCGTTTCTTTCGATGCTCGGCCAGTGGGATACGAACGTGCAGTCGACTCCCTCGGATGCCGCGAGTCCGCTGCCGCAGTCGATGCGGCACTCTTTCAAAAATGTGCTAAGCGGGCTTGCGGGCGCGGCAAGTTCCCCCAGAAAAGACTTGCAGTTTATTCCCTCGGTGCGCTTTTACACGAACTACAATTGGAATCCCGTGGCGCGCGACTTTTCGTTTGCGAGCTTCACGCCGTCCGGGCTGGCGCTTTACCGCCCGTATGCGCGCCTGAGCATCGGGATGAAGGCTGAGGGAACCTACACGCTCAAAAACACGCTCAACGCGACCGATCTGACAGCCGGCAACCACTATTCGGGTTACAGCTTCACGGGCGACATTGGGCCGCTGGCCCGTTACGAGGTCCGCCCTTCGCTCAACCTTGCAGCCGAGCTGACGTACCGCCCCAAGCGCTATTACCAGGACGCTTCGACGACAAGCCAGATTCGCAGTGGCGCGGGATTTTTCGCGCGGGCGAGCGGCGAGCTCACACAAGCGCGGCTGCTCAATCCCACGGCCTATTTTTCTTACGAGCAGGACCAGACCTCGGGTAGTGACTTCCGTTTCCATGCGGTGGGGCTTGGAGTGGCCAACGCGATGCGGGTGCTTGCTCGACTCCTCGTCACGGCATCGGCGGATGTTGCCTCGATCGATTATTTCGCGACTGTAAATCCGCAGCGCCGCGATCTTCTGTTCTCTTTTCGCGCGGTGGCGCAGTATGCATTGATCGTTCACTGGAGCCTCACGGGCGATTTGGGCTATCTCAACAACGGCTCGACCATTCCCGAAACCTTCAGCTACTCCCGCTTCGTGACCTCTCTGGGAGCGACATATGAATTTTAGGGATTGGCACGGCATCAAATCATTTCAGTCAGTCTGGTGAAATATCAATCGAACTTTCGAGCCGGACTCAAGCCATTGGTCAGCGGCTGGAAGCTGACTATCAAGAACTCCGCTCCCCGAAACCTCGAATTCAAGATTTTGATCTCCCACCGCGCGCAAAGCTTCGCGCAAAGTTTGCCCTCGCAGGTCGGGCAGGCGTATCTGCGCGCGCTCGTTGCGCAATGGCCGGTCGCCCATGGCCGCGGTGGCCTCGGAAAGGTCGGCCGGTGCGGCGGCTTTTTTGTCCGGCCGTTTCGCCGGCGTAAAAATGTTTCTGGGGCTCGTCAAGCACCACCAGCGCCACCAGCTTGGGGTTTTTGGACGGGGCAAAGCCCGCGAACGTGGCGATGTGCCGCGTGCGGGAGTAGCGATGAGTGGCGGCATCGACTTTTTGGGCCGTGCCGGTTTTGCCTGCCACCGGCCAGTCGGTCAGCTGGGCCTGAGTGCCCGTGCCTTTTTCCTCGACGACTGATTCCAGCATTGTGGTCAGCTGCGCCGCGATTGTCGGCGAGAAAATCTTCTTCGTGCGAACCGTGTCGAACCGGTGGCCCAGCTTCCAGCGAATCGAGCCGCGTTCGAGCGAGTCGGGGTCTTCGGAAAGCACGGCCTTAACCAGCTTGGGCTGAACCCAGCGCCCGCCGTTGGCGATCATGAGATAGTAAGACAGCACTTGCAAAGGCGTTACCGTGAAGCCTGCGATCCCCGCCGTGCTGCCGCAGTTGCCGGCGGCAGCTAATACGCGCCGCGACCTGGCGAAGTGGCTGGTCGATCCGCGGAACCCGCTCACCAGCCGCGTGACCGTCAACCGCATCTGGCAGGCCTACTTCGGCAAGGGCATTGTCGAAACGGAAAACGACTTCGGCAAGCAGGGCGCCCGTCCGTCGCATCCGGAACTG
>JACQAW010000243.1 GCA_016194725.1 Deltaproteobacteria bacterium | reverse complement strand
CACCCGAATCGGCGTGCCATTCTTTTGCGAGATGATCACGTTTTGTAAATCAGCGATGTTATCGGCCTTGCCCACTCCGCGTATATTAAACGTCTGATCGCCGTGACCAATGAACCCGCCGCCCGAGTTCTGATTATTGTTGCTCAAAGCCTGCACTACCGCTCCGGTGGATAGGCCATAGTTGGCCAGGGCCAGAGGGTCGATCAGGGTTTGGAACTGCTTCACGGTTCCGCCAAAGCTCGACACTTCGGCAATACCCGCCACCGCTTTGAGGCGTTTGCCGATTTCCCAGTCCTGAATATCCTTGAGCTCCATGGCCGGCCGCTTGCTGTCGAGGATGTACCAGTAAAATTGCCCAATCGGGCTGCCCATAGGCCCCAGCGAGGGTTGCACCCCGGTGGGCATGGTGATGCCCGCGAGTTTTTCCAGCACGAACTGGCGAGCCTGAAACGTCGGCGTTACCTCGTCAAATATCAAAGTCACGACCGAAAGCCCGAAAAGCGAAACCGAACGCAGGTGCGTGTGATGCGGAATTCCGTTCATCTCGACTTCGATGGGTACGGTAATCTGCCGTTCCATCTCTTCGGCAGCGTGACCCGGCCACTGCGTGATGATCTGCACCCAAACGTCAGCCACGTCCGGGTAAGCCTCTATGGGCAGGTCGCGAAAAGCGAGCACGCCACCAACCACGATGACTATTCCGAAGAACAGGATCAGAGCGCTTTGCCGCAGTGAGAAACGGACGATCTTGCCAATCATTTGGCCTGCATCTCTTGCGTATTCAGCGCCGCGTCCAGCAGCAGCGCCCCCTCGGTGACCACTTCATTGCCAGCTTCGATGCCCTTGAGCACCAGCGCGACGCCATCCTGCTCTTTGCCCACTTCAACCTGCACCTTCCTGAACAGCTCGCCGTTTTCGCGCTTGAACGCGAAGGTAGCATCGTTCAGGCGAATCAAAGCCTTGGCCGGAATCATCAGCGCGGTGTGCTTGCTCAAGGTCAGGTTGCCTTTGACGTACATGTCGCCGCGCAGCTTGCTGCCCGGATTATTCATCAGCGCGCGAATCTTAATCGTGCGCGTCGTGGGGTCGACCACCGGGCTGATGAACGAAACCTTGCCGTAAATGGGCGGCGTGCCATCATTCGGGTCGATATAGATTTCCTGATTCTTGTGTATCTTGGGCAGGTCTTCGGAATAAACGTCGCCGGCAAACCAAACCACGCTCAGGTCGCCCAGCTGGAAAAGCGCGTCGCCCACGTTGTTCACGTTGCCCACGACCGCGTTTTTAGCCAGCAGCACGCCCGAGCGCGGCGCGCGGATCATGAGATTAGTCGTGTTTTTGTCGGCGGGTTTACCCAACCCGTCGATGTCGGCTTCGCCCATGCCCATGGTCAAAAGCTTGCGCCGGGACATGGCCAGCATGCTGGGGCCTTCGCCCAGGTCTTTTTGCGCAATTGCCTGAAGATACTCTTCGCGCGCGATGACATAATCGGCGCTGAACATGCTTGCCAGCAGCTGGCCCTTGGTCACCTGTTCGCCCGAAGTCACATACACGGCATCGATGCGGCCCGCGATGCGCGCAGGCAGCACGGCAATGCGGTCTTCAGTCACGCTCACGCGTCCCATGAGCGACAGGCGATCTGGAAATTCGCCAAGCTCGGCACGGCTGAGCTTGATGTTTTTCAGCGATTCAGCCGAAAGCTTGAGCGTGTTGGCATCGATGCGTTCCACGGCCGCCTGGTCGGCGCCGTCCTTTTTCTGGGAATGACAGCCTCCCAGCGCAAGAAGCAAACACATTGCGGGAAGCACGAACTTAATGACAGCCATCTGGTCCACCTTCGCTGTTGGAGTCACACCCAACCTGCTGCACGATCTGGTTGAATAACTGCGCCGTGGCGACCTGCTTGGCCAGCATGTCTTTCTGGGCCTGGGTCCACGTTTTTCGAGCTTCATTCAAGATGAAATAGTCGGCCTTGCCCAACGAATAGGTCGTCAGGGTCAGCTCGTAGCTGGCTTTCGCCGCGGGCAACACCAGGCCCAGGAAGTTGTCGATCGATTTTTGGGCCGACTGAAAACTGGTATAGGCGGTCTGGAGATCGGCCACTGCCGATAGTCGCTGCGACTCTGCCTGCGCCTCAGCCGCGTCGCGATCGCGGGTGGCCGCCTGAATGCCGCTGAGCTCGTTGAACGGAAAGAAAATCGGCACCGCGATGCCGATGCCCAGCGAGTAATCGCGCTCCACGCCGGGCACGGGCCCTGCCGTGGCAACGTGGTAAATGTTCAGGCCGCCCGTGAGCTGCAGGTCGGGCAGCGGCGAAAGCATGGCGGCGGTTAAATTGGACTGCGTGGCCTCGAGCTGCGACTGTCCCGACTTGAGCTGGTGGCGATTGCGCAGCATGAGCTTGCTGAGCTCGTCGAGCGATTTTTTCAGACGGGGAATGACAATCTGCTCGGGAACCAGCGGCACGTATTCGGTCGAGCCGGGCTTTTTGATCAGGTTGCGAAACTGAGTCAGCTGCAGCTGATAATCATTCTGGTTGTCGAGCAGGTCATGGCTCAGGTTGGCAACTACCACCTTGGCGTTCAGCAGATCGGCCTGCGCGGCCTGGGCCGCCGCGTATTTCTTTTCAAGCACCTTTACGAGCTGCTGAGCCTTGCGAAACTCTTCGTTCAAAAAATTGCCAAGCTTCTGATTGGCCGCCAGCGCGACGTAGTTGTTGGACAACGCCACCAGCAGATCGATTTCCTTTGCCGCCGACTGCTCGCGAATGGCTTCGGCCTGGTGGCGGTTGGCCGAGCTGGCCGAAATCGCCTTGCCCGGAAAACCCAGCGTGAAGCTCAAGGTGTAAACCGTGCTGGCTCCCTCGGACGTTACCGAAAGGCCCGGCATGTCGTTCTTGCTCACGGCAAACACGGGATTATTCGGCGCCAGCGCCTGGCGCGAGCGATAGCGCTGCGCCTCTTCCTGATACCGAAGTGCAATGAGATCGGGGTTCAGCCCCAATGCGAACCGCGAGGCATCGGCAAAGCTGAGCACCTTTACGGGCGTAGCCGCTGGCAGGTCGGCGCCCACGGCTGTTCCCAATGCAAAGATGGTGGCCAGCGACAGAAAACTCATCGTCATACCCGGTACCCGGCCCCTACTGCTTGATCAGGGTGAAATTAAAGTGCAGGTCGCTGGTAAACGAATGCCAGAGACAATTCATGCGTGTCGTATCAGGCACATCGCAGTTGATCAGGATCGACTGAGCGCCCTGGTTGCCCAGAATAGTGACCACGAGTTTTTTGAGACCGGAATCGTAGGAGCCGTTCGAGAACGGAAACACGGTTTTTACCGCCTTGCCCTTGGCATTCAGCTTCGACCGGTTGTAGGTGGCGAAGCTGCCGGTAACCGTGGCCTGAGGCACGATCATTCCGTCTTTATTCGCAAGCGCCGTGGCAATGAAAGCGGTCATGTCGTAGGTCGGACCGTCGGTCACCGAGCCCACGCCAACGTAATCGCCGCCAATGGCCTGCGAATCCTTGAGCTGCTGAACGGTGACCGCGCGCTCGCGGGTTTTTTGGCGGGTAACCGCGTCGGATACCGAGTCTTTGCCGCAGCCCTGGGCGGTGAGTAGCGCCACCGCCAGAGCCGACAGCATGAATAAATTAAGTTTATGAAGTACCGCGTGTTTAGCCGTCATTTTCCACCCTCGAAGTGTGGCCTTATTATGTTGCAACGCGTATTAACATATGTTAGTCACGGTTAACATCTTTTTTCGGGAGTTCGCGGTGAAAATGTATTATTGGTTGGTTCCGGCTCTGACAGCAGTGGCGTCACTCACGGCACTGACCAAAAGTACCCCGGCCATGGCCGGACTTACCGCTTCAGACGCCGAAACTCTGGCTCCGAAAAACCAGGTTGTGGGCCAGCTGCCTTACTCAAACCAGTGGGTGTTTGACCAGCGCCAGTCCTACCTTTACCTGTCCTACAACCATGGCCAGATGGCGGCGCCCATATTTCATACGGGTTCGTTTGACTCGAACTTCAACAACCAGAACTTCGATTATCCTTCATTAGATTATTTCGTTAACCTTTTTAGCTTCGCCAACTCCGAATCCAAATCGTTTTTCGGCAGACTTTCGCTGTGGACCCGCTATGGCTTCGGCGTGGGCATGCGCCGGGGTGAGCTTTTGAGCGGCGACTTTACCGTCGAAAACAGCGCCGAAAGCTCGTACCTCACCGCCCTCGTTTTTCGGCTGGGGCCTCAGCTGACCTTTGACCTGGCTGACTGGATCCAGCCTTATGCCGGCCTGGAATTTTCGCCTTTCGTTTTTCGTCACAGCTCGTCGCTCAGCGGCGCCGAATCGCAGGGCGCGGGCACGTTGTTCGGACCGGTTGCCGGCGTGCACCTGCCGCTTTTTTTCTCGCATCGCGCGAGTATTTACGGGGAAATGAGACGAACTCTGGTACTCAGCGATGACAAACACGTCTTTGGCTCCAGCACCACCTTTGGCGCCGGCCTGGGCATGGTGTTCTAGGCACCCGAGGAATAACGAGGAATGGTGAAGCATGGTCATGTCTCGCATTAAAACCGCCGCATCGCTGCTTGCCCTGACCCTCCTGTGCCTGAGCATGACCGCGTGCAATGGGTTGCTAGTCGAGCTTACCGGTCATTATGAAGGCTCGCTGTTCGAACGCACCGACGGCAACGGACATCAGCGCCCGGTAAAATCGGATATTTCGAACGATGGTCATGGGCACGCCACGGTCGCGGTAAAAGACGCGGCAAACACGCCCATTTTGACCATCACATTAACCGACATCCAAAACGGCAAATTCAAAATCTCGATTCCCGGCGTCGCGCCCCAGGCCGTCGAGCTGGTCGAAAAGTCAGGCTGCTTTCTGCGCCAGGCCGACCAGTCCCTGCGTTTTTGCCTCGATAAGGGCGAACTGCTGCTCGAGGTGACTCTTAAAGACAAGGGCAAGGTGTTCACGCTGGCGCTGGACCGCTTCAAGAAGCTTGACGCTTTTGTCATGGAAACGCCCCGCGATTTCACCACCGCCAGCGCAGTGGACTATGCCCTGCGCATGAACTTCGACAACCGAGTCGAGTTTGAGCACGTGATTCAGTCGCGCCTTTCGCGCAGCCTGGCGCGGCTGAATCTATTGCCGGGGGTAACCCTTTCCTCGGTTATTTCCCTGGTCGTCAAAGATCCGGCCAGTATCATCAGCTCGATTGGCGACCTTGCGCCTTTTCTGCTGCCCACGCGCTGGCTGCAGGCCTCGGAAGCGGGCCTGCGTACACAAGCCGAAGAAGACGCGCTGGTGCTGATGAGGGCCGACACCGCCACTCAGGTGGAGGGCTTTGCCGCCATACTGGCTCGCGACCGCGCGATCTTGAAATTTTATCTCGACACCCTGGCGCAGGCCATGGAAGTGCGCGACGAAATTCAGTCGCGCGAAGACCTGGGCCAGTATATTCCCGGCACCTCAGATGACATTCGTTCGGTGGTCAACGGCATCGAGCAGGCCACCAGCGCCCTTGAGCTTGCCGTCAAGGAAGACAAAACCGCCATTGCCCAGACGCTGGGATTTCATAATCCCGAGGCGATAGCCGAGTTCACCCTCGACCCTGAGCTTGAGCCCATCAATGGCGCCACCCCCATTCGGAAAACCGACGTCAAGCGACGCGATGAGATCAAAACGCTGGCCTTGGACCGGTCGTTTGAGATTCGGCAGATGGATTACCTGATTCGCATTGGACGGCTGCAGAAAATCGAACGCTACTTTGCCTGGCTCGACCCCGCGGCCGATGGTACCGGTAAGATCGGCTTTGGCATAGGCCAGTACGTCAAGACGGGCTCGTCGCAGCTGCGCGAGCTGGTCACCAAGCGTGAGCAGCTCGAGCAAAACATCGTGCTCAAAGTATTCAACGCCGTGATCGAGCACAACTTATCGATCAAGTCGTATGGCCTGGCTTCGGAAGGCATGGAGATTCAGGAGCGCCGCCTGGCCCGAATTCTTGAAACCGTGCGTTTTGGCACGAACGTTGACATGTTCGGAATGGTTCAGATTTTTCAGGACTACCTGGCCGCCGAAGTCAGCAAGGAAAACGCCATCGCTACCTATCGGGCAGCCCACGCCAAGATGGACCGCTTCTTGTTAAAAGGCCATTACGCCGGCCTGGTTCTGCGTCCCGACCCTGGTAAATAGCCGGGGAATAGGATACAGAGTGCCCATGACAACATTTCCAGGCCAGGCCCCTTCATTGAGCGCCGCCGCAGGCGCCGCTCATGTATTGACGTTGCAAACTCGCGCGCTCAGCGTGGGCCAGTTGCGGGGCTACCTAGCTTCCTCCAAGCAGTCACCCGAACAGCTTGCAGACAAACTGCAGATTTCCAATATGACCATTCGCCGCCTGCTGCAAAAGCCGGATGCGAGCGAAATTCCCGCGAAGTACTGCCTGCATTTTCAGCAAGTCCTGACCCTGCCCCAGGGCGACTTCAGCGACCTGCTCGATGACCTCGCCGTCAAAGGCTCTACCTATGAAAATCTGGAAACCTTGAAGGGCGAGCTGGAAGAAAAGCTCAAAGACCAGCGCATCACCGGCGAGTTTCGCTCGAAAATCAAGCTGGTGGCCCGCAGCGCTTTTTCCAGCGGCACGCTCAAAACCAAGGCCCTTTGCGTGGGTGCGCTGCTGTACCTGATAAACCCTTTTGACCTGATTCCCGATGCGCTGGGTCCCATTGGCTATCTGGACGACTTCGCGGTCATCACGATGGTTTGCGGCGTGCTTGCCAGGAATAAAAAACAGCGGCCCGAAGTTACCAGGCACTGATCCAGGTCTTATGGCGTCGCGGTCGCGGCGCGATCCCAGGACACCTTGAACTCGAGTGTCAGGATGTTCTGCACGGCCGTAGCGTCGTGCGAGTAATCCCAGCCCAACTGCACGTGCGTGCCACCACTGAGGCGGTAGCCCATTCCCATCGAGGATTCGAAAAGCGTGTTTGCCGTGATGATCTCGTGTACGATTTTTATGCCCAGCTTGGAGCCCCAGGTGTCATCGAAATAATGCCTCCACTCGCTGCCATAGCTGTATTGCTCGAAACTTTGCAGGGTGTCGGTAAAAGTGGAAAGGCTTTGCAAGCCCGCATTATTAGCAAGCACGTTGGCAAAAAGATTCGCGCCCGGACTGAACGTGGCCAACGCAACGGCTGGTGACAGCGTGTCGGCAGGCGAAAGCTCGAAGTTGCCCTCGAGGGCCAGAGTTTGCTGATAGATGAAGGCCCCCTCCTGATTGGGCTGAGCGACCAGTTTTCCGTTTTTCAGCTGCGGCGCCGGAGTGATGGTCTGCTCGATCGTGGTGCCCGCATAGCGATACGACAGCCGAATCGGCTCATAGCCCAGAGTGATCTTGAAGCCGTTCGTGAACACCGACTCATACCGGTCCGAGGCCGAATCGAAATCGACACCCACGACACCCTTTTCAAGAACATTGATTGAAACGCCACTGCTGAAGTTGTTCACGTCCTTAAGCCGGGTATCCTTACTGGTGGGGTCAAGCGGCGCCATTTGGCGGGAATAGTTGCCGTGCAGGCTGGCCATGCTGTTGGAAGGGTCGTCCCGCGAGCCCAGAGCCAGGTCCATCGACACACCCAGATTGTAATTGGGTCCCGCGCTGACGGAATCGTTGGTTACCGTCTCAAGGCTATTGAGCGCGGGCATGAATTTGGCGAATGCCGAATGTAGAGGCAGCCCCACCCCAAGCAGGATCAGCAATGCCAACGCGCGCCTTAGAAGTTCCATCTGATCTTTCCTATCAGTCGCCAATCCGACAGATTGGGTGCATCCGCGCCCAAGCCGCCAAACTTATCGGCTTGCACGGTAAAAACCAGTGGCTCTGAAAAGGGCGTAGTTTCAAGCCCGAAGCTCAAAAAACGCGCGCGGTTCGTGGCGGTATTCTTATTGATCACCGCAAAGCCATCCAGGTCGTTGCGAAAGCTGGTGCGGCGCGGGGAGATTTCGGTGAAATTGAGGAATGGCGAAAAACGATTTGAAGGATAAAACGAAAGCCCCAGGATATAACGGATGAAGTTCGTCGAATCGATGAACTGATCGCTTTGCAGGCCGTTCTTGGTCTCGATGACGTTCTTGCTCGGAAACTGGCTGTCGTTGATCAGCTGCGGCGAAAAGGCCACCCAGCCCCAGTCCAGGCGGGCAAATATCGAGGTGAGTATCATGGTGCTGCCGTTCAGGCCGGCGCGCAGGGCATCGTCGCTCTGGATAGGCAATCCCACACCCAGCGTGAAAGCGACGTAATCATAAACGTCGCCCCAAACCCGGTACGAGCCATTGACTTCGATGCGCTCTGAAAAGCTTCCGCCCAGCCGCGGCGTGACCAGGTTTCCCTCTTCCCTCGATCGGGTGTCGACCAGAACAGCCGGTGTCAGGATTCCCAACGTAACGCCATTGTCAAAACCATACGTAAAATTGGATAGCACTGTTCGTTCAGTCTGAAAGTCGTTTTCACGATCTTGAAATTGCAGCTGCGCCGCAAAGCCCACCCAGAACGGATCAGCCCAGGCTTTCACGGGCGGGGGCTCGGGCACGGCAAATGCCGCCCTTGTCGCCAGATTCGCGCAAACCAGCAGCAGTATAGCAAACCGGTTCAAGTTATTTTCCTTTAGTGCGTTTGGGTTGAGGCGGCTTCCACGTGACCTTTTTCTTCGGCGGCCCCCGCCTTTTTGCCTCTTCCGCATGCTTGACCGCGATGCGCGCCGCGCGGCGAGCCAGCACGACCCGTGCGACCGTCGAGGCACGGCCTCCCAGATAATCATCCAAGGTCTTGGGATTGAATTTTTTCGGAGCTCGGGGCAGCTGCAGGCCGGGCCTCATCAGGCTCGACGAGCCTGCGCGAACAAGTCTGATGGCTTTGGAGGCACGCAAATCGGCGGCGCTGCGCGCGATGGCTACCGAGCCCGTCAGCGTATGCAAGGTGGACTGCCCACTGTCCTCGCGGTCGACTACAAACTCGGTACCGCGCACGCCCATGACGCAATTGCCAGCGCTGACCATGAATGGCTGCTCATTGGTGTAAATCTTATTTACAATGGCGTGCACCAGGCCCCGCAGTAACCCCAGCCGCGAACCACCTTTGGCGGTTCGATCGGCTACCTCGTCGAGCGACAGCTCGCTGTCGGGTGCCAGCATGATTTCACTGCCGTCACGCAGCTGCAGCGTAACCGCCAGCTCATGTCCGGGCAAAACGTGATCGCCGGCCCTGAGCTCGCCACCGGCGCTCTCCCGACGAGTGCCTGCATCGCCCCTAATTTCCACTTTCATGACCCCGGTGCCGTCACTGCCTTCTACCGCCGACACCCTGCCGATATTTTGAGCACCGGCTGGTCGCGCAGCGGCTGAAGTGTTGACCTGAGCCAACACAAAAAAAACAGCCAGGGCCGTGATTCGCAAAATCATTGCGCCATAGTGACTCGAAATATTTCCCAAAGCAAGCCGGCTGTTGGCCACGAACTGCGCGTGGATTGTTTGCAAAGGCCCGGCCGGCGGCTTAAGCTTCCAGCATGCTCGTCGTGAACGCTCACATTCATATTCCGCTCTGGGAGCTTGATTTTTCGTTCGCGCGAAGCTCGGGGCCCGGCGGCCAGAACGTGAACAAGGTCAACAGCAAGGCGGTACTGCACTGGAACGTGGTTAAAAGCCCCAGCCTTCCGGCTCCCGTGCGTTCGCGGTTCCTGGGAAAGTTTCAGACCCGCATCAACGAAGACGGCGCAGTGGTGCTCTCGAGCGACCGCTTTCGCGACCAAAGCCGCAATGTCGACGACTGTATGAAGAAACTTCGCGACATGCTTATAGAGGTGGCTGTGCCACCCAAGGCGCGGCGCAAGACGACGCCTACTCGAGGGTCTACTCGCCGGCGCTTAGAGGGCAAGCAGGTTCATGCTGAAAAGAAGAAAGGCCGGCGCTCGGTCAGAAATGATTATTAGCCGGTTGCGGTTTCGGTTTGCGCTTCGCGCCCCTCCGGGAGCCGTTCGCGTTTCGGATTCCGTTACCGTTTCAGTACTGTTTCCGTAACTGAAACTCGAACGGAAACTGAAACGGAAACTGAACCCCCTCATTTCAGCGCAACATAGATTCTATGCACATCATCATTGTCATCGACTTCGCCCAGAAACGCGGAAACTTCCTTGCGCTGCTCGGGTGTCAGCTCGGGATAGCTCTTGGCAAGATAGCTCAGCTCCGAAAGCGAAACGGCCCACCCGGCTTCACCTAAAAACTTGCTCACCGCTCCCAGATCCGAAGCGTCGCAGATAAACCGCGCCCCGATGTGCCCATCGGGGATATCCGCTTTCTCAAGAGGCTCGACGTTTTGCGCGCCCGCTTCGATCGCGACGCCTTCGGTGTCGAGGGTTTTGTCTTTGTGAGTAGCTTCGACCACGCCAGCCCGGTCAAACATCCACCCCACGCTGCCAATCGAGCCCAGCTGGCCCTTGCGAAAAATCATGCGCACGTCAGATGCCGTGCGATTCTTGTTGTCGGTAAGGCATTCGACGATCAAGGGAACTTGATGAGGAGCGAACCCTTCATAGGTCACCAGCTCATAAACAATGGTTTCGTCGGTTTGCCCCGAGCCCTTTTTGATCGCGCGCTCGATGGTATCTCGCGTAACCGAAGCTTTGCGGGCCGATTCGACAGCCGCGCGCAGACGAAAGTTGGAGTCCATGTTGGCCCCGCCCATTTTTGCAGCGACGATAATTTCTTTGGTCAACTTGCCGACGATTTGGCCTTTTTTATTCGCGTTCGCGACCTGACCTGCATGCTTCCACTGTGCGCCCATGCCTTGCTCCCATTTGATAAGATGCGGATTATGGCGTGAACATAGCAGATCGACCGGCCAACACGCTAGTCCAGAGTACCTGCGAAGTGACATGCAAGCCGCAGTGAGCCATGCGCCAGATTTTGCGCAACCGGCATCAGGCCCCGGGCATCGAACTGGGGTACTGCGCCTCGCAGCTCAACTCGCATCCACTTGCATTTCGGGTCGAACGCATTATCGCAAGGGGGCCGGCAGTCCGCCGAAAAACCAGTGCCCGCCCCGGGCCCCAGGACGGTGTGGCTCAGGCACACGTGCTGGGCTGCCCGTTGAGGTTGCCCATCCTGCCCGTATTTGACCGCATGCAGGTAGACCAGGCGCAGCGCCGCCTGAAATCGTTCACCCTGCACGGTGGTTGCAAGATCGGCCACACCTTCACTGAGCGCAATACGATCCCGGCCGGAAAAACCAAGCGGTCGGCGGGCCGCCGCAAGCTCGGCCACGGTATCGACGATATGCCCGTCGAGCTGGGGGGTGTACCTGATCTGACACTGGAATCGATCAACCACTACCGCCTGCGCGCGGGTGAGCACCGAGAAATATAATAGAACAGTCCAGATTCGCGTAGCCATAATTTGCACGCGTCACAAAGCAAGCGACATGCCATTCAGGCCGCAGCACGGTGAACGGTGGCACGAGCCCAGGTGTGAATCGCGACTGGCGCTTCCACTCCCCTGATTTCCTGGGTGCCACCCTGCTGTAGGCATCTCTGGAGCTTGGGCGAAAGATTTGCAAAAACCTCATCCGACACGACTATTCCGACATGCAACCTTTTGCATAGCGGCTCCAGGCGCGCCGCTATGTTCACAGGTTCGCCGATTATCGTATGCTGCATCTTTTCGGGGGCTCCGATACTTCCCAGGATCACCGAGCCCGCATGTACTCCGACTCCGATTTCGAGGTCAGGTAGCCCCAGCACCCGCAACTTCTGGTTAGTCACCAGCAGCCGTTCGTGCATGGCGAGAGCCGCGGCCACGGCTCGATCGGCGCCCGAAGAATTTCCGTCGGCAGCTCCGACATAGGCCAGAATGCCGTCGCCGATGAACTTGTCGAGCGTCACGCCATGCCCAATCATCACTTCGATCATGTCGCCAAAATAGATATTCAGCATCTGCACTACTTTTTCAGCCGGCAACTTGTTTGAAATTCCAGTAAAATTCCTGAGGTCCGACGAGATGATGGTCAGCTCGCGCCTCTCGCCCTCGAGGCGCAAGGCTTGGTTGTTGAGCACTTTTTCCACCACGCTTCCCGTCACGTAACTCGAAAATCCCTTGATGAGGCGTGCACGCTGGCCGAGGAGCTCGCTGGTCTGGTTCAGTCCGTTGAAAATAGTCGTCCAGTAACCCGACGCGACAGTCGGTGAATGGAAACCGGCGTCGAGCTTTGCCAGGGCATTCAGATGGCGGTGCACGTCTTCGACGAGCTGTTTTTCCTTGAGCACCGTGAACAGCCGCACCAACATCAGCCACACCACCAGAAAACCCACTACCTGTGAAAGTTGAAACAAAATTCCGTGTATGGCTCCCACTTTCAGCTCGGCGGAATCCATATCGACGATGTCCATGAACTGGCGGGTAATCACCGTACCTGAAATCACCAGAAACACGAGAAAGGGCATTGCCGACCAGGCACGTCCGTAAAGCCAGCGCAAGGTCAGGCCGAAACGACTGTCCTTGTCCTGCGCCAATGCGGGCAACCGCGCGAGCTCCCACCTGAGCCAGCCATGAGTAAGCCATTCGACGATGTCGGCCTGCAATACGGTATATCTGCAGCCAAAGCCAAAACCGCGCTCGCTCAGCATCGGGCAGATCGATACTCCGTAGATGGCCATCACGGGAACAAGCACCAGGTGCGAAAGAGCTGCGACCGCCAATGCAAGGGTGCGGGAGATGAGACGTAGCATCACTTACCTATCGGAGCTTCCGAATTCATACTTGAGACGGTAGGGCGGGGAGCGTTATTGATTCAAGAGTTTGCGGCGCATTCCGGTCTGCTCGATGTCATCAAGGTGCTCGCCACTAACAAGTGCTTCCACCGTGGGCTCCGGGCGCGCGACGCCCTGCTCAAGTATCTCGATAATAATCCGGAGCTGGTGCCGAAAACCTTCTTCTCCTCCCAAAAACCACGAATCGAGCCGCTGCGGATCCCGCCCAGCTAGGAAATTACTGCCTGGATCAGCTTCAATCCGAATCGACCCGATAAGACCAAGGGATGAAGAAGGTAAAAAGAATCATCGAAATCCTGGCGCATGCCACCAGCCGCACGTCCGAAGAAACGCGGCAAATCGCCGACGTGCGCAACGCACGCGCGAAATACCTGCTTTTTTTCTTCATCTTCGGCACGCTGACCGCGCTTTACGCCCCTATATTCGCCGAGCATTTTCGCGCGTGGGTGAACTTCGCCCCCAATGTGCCCATCCCTCCCATGCAGTGGCGAGCGCTTTACGGCAGCTACTCACCCTGCGGCAGCATGCCAGGCAACGACGAAAACTGCCCGGCGGACCCCGAAAACCCGCTGCTCTGGAACAGCTACTTTCTACGCGTCGATTCCAGCCACCTGGAACGCCTCAACAAACGCCGCTACAAGGAATACTGGCTCGGCACCCGCATTCCGGCAAATACGCTGGCGTCCGCGCGGCGCCAGGGCGCCACCGAGCTGCTGCTGGGCACGATC
>JACQAW010000242.1 GCA_016194725.1 Deltaproteobacteria bacterium | reverse complement strand
GCGCCAAAAACTGCTGGGCTATCTGGACTAGTTAAAATACGAAATCTGGTACTTTTAACCATACCAGATTTTACGTATAACTGTTGGTGCCCGCATCAATAATAATTGTTTTACAGTAAAGGAAGTGCCCCAATGTCGAACCCAATCAAGTCCCTCGCTCTTTTAGCCTTTTCCCTCCTCGCCCTGACCGGTACGTCCAAAGAAGCCTCGGCTTTCTTTGTGGCGGCCCAGGCTCAGATCACTCCCAATATGATCACCGGCGAAGTTTACAATCAATTTCCGCGGCCCATGAGCTGCAGCGTTCGCGTGAACGGCCTGCGTAATGACGGCTTCGTGCAGACGGCCTGGGCGCAGGTTACCCTCATGCCCGGCGCCTACGAATACGCTTACGTTTACACCACGAATTACCCTCTCTATTTCATTAACGGCGAAGCGTTCGCCGACTGCCACTACCTGTTCTGAAGCGGTGGCGCTGCCAACATTGTCTCAACCCGCTTAAGCACACGCACGGCTTAAAAGCTGCACTCAAGGGCTGTTATGTCGTGGGTGTGCCTGCTGTTCTTCAGTACGATTTCCGCACATGCTCAAATGGGCCTGGGCGCGTTGCTCAACCCCGAGGGCTCGCGCCTGTTCCCGCAAAATATTATCGTACCGCGGCACCCCGGCAAACCCGACCTGCGCTGGCGCAGCTTTGACTGGAAGTTCGCCGACAGCGCAAGCGGCGAGCCGAAATACCGGCTCTATTTCTACACCGAAGAAAATTGGACCGCGCGCTTTGCCATGCCGCACATCGACAGCGAGGTTGCGTACTTGAGTTCGGTCTTCAACTACACACCCGAGATTCGCTTCAACTATGTTCTTTTCAGCTCGCAGCACGACTTTCAACAGGCCAATGTTTTTGATATCAGCGAAGGAGTGCAGGGCATCACCAGCACTACCGAAGCCACGATGGCCGTGCCGTACTGGGGCGAGGCCGAAACCTATCGTCATATCAGCACCCATGAAATGGTGCATCAGCTGCAGTTTCAAAAAGTAACAGGCGTGGCCAAAGACGTGCCCGCCGAGGTGGCTTTTTCGGTCATGCCGCTTTGGTTCATCGAAGGCATGGCTGAATACTACAGCCAGCACGGCGTCGACGCCGAGGCGCGAGTGTACCTGCGCGACATCATGCTGTACCCGGATGCCGATCGTCACTACACCGTACCCAAGCTCTTTGCCGATGAGCCGCTCGATTTTGTTCACGTCTACAAGATGGGGCAGGCCCGTATCGATTTTTTTGAAACCCATTTTGGCAAAGGCACGGTGTAGACTCTGCTTCGGGTGGCGGCGCAGGCACCCTTGACCCAGGTGCACGACAACGTGCCCCAGTTTCCGCGGCTGCTGGCCGACGAGCTGAAGCGAACGCCCGAGCAGCTGCAAAAAGATTGGGAGGACTATCTGACTCAGCAGTACCGGGGCGAAGCCGATGGCCTGCCGCAGTCGCTGGATGACTTCGACGTGGTCCAAGAGGCGGGAGACCGGCTTGACGCTTATGTGGCATCGCCCAGCGGTGAGGCGATTGCAGTGCGCGAAATCGACCCCATGACCGGCATCACCGATATTTCGCTGCTCGATATGCGCAATGGGGGCCGCAAAACCGAGGTCATTCATGACCACGTACCCGGAGCCCTGTCGCTTTATTTTTTTCAGCGCCCCACCCTTGCGTTATCCGACATGCTGATCGCGTATTTTGCCGAAACCACGGCAGGGCCCGAGCTTGAGCTGCGCTCGATTTCCCGCAATGGCAGCGGCAAGCTTGAACTGGGCGGCGCGCAGCGCGTGCGACTGCACCAGATGGGCGTGGTGCAGGGTAGCGCGCCCGCGTTAAGCCCCGATGGCACCAGACTGGCCTTTGTGGGCTTGAACAATACGGGTTGGCAGAATATCTATCTGCTCGACCTTCGCGATCCGAAACACCTGCGTCAGCTGACCAATGAAGCTTACAGTTGGCACAACTTGTACTGGGGCGCTGACGGCTTGCTTGCGGCCTCTGACCGCACGGGCAACATGCATTATAATATTTTCCATGTGAATCCGGACACCGTTTCCATCGAGCGGCTCACGCACTGCCTGCAAGATCAGGATGCGCCTCAGGGCACCAGCAACGACCTGATTTTTCAATCGTGGCAAAGCGGAACTGCCCAGATTCATGTTTTGGTGGGAGGGCGTGAAACCCGTCTGACCGCAGCCAAGACCGAGCTCATTAATCCCTCGCGGCGAGGCGACACCCTCTATGCTTTGGGCTTCAAGAGCGGTCGTTTTCATCTTTACCGAATTCCACCGGAACGCCGGCTTGCCATACCGGTGCTGTCCGAGCCCGATTTGCCTGCCAGTGCCTGGCACCCCACGCTTGCCGATATCCCGGCGGGCGAGATTCGCGCGTATCGGCCATTCAAGACGTCGGGAATTCGCCTGGACCAGCTGGGTGGTTTTTTTGGCAGCGGCGGATTCGGCCAGGTGTCGGCGCAGGTGAGCGATCTGATGCGCAACTACAGCGTATCGGCCGAGCTCGCCGTGCTTGGAAATTTCAAATACACCGACTTCAGCTCGGCCCTGACCAGCTTTTCGGGCCGCACCAAATGGGTTACGGGCGCCTACCACCTGGTTGAAGCCCGTCTGGATAATGTCTTTCAGGACAACAAAGTGCGCACCTACCTGAACCGCGAGTTTGGCGTGCTGGGCGCCATGCAATATCCGCTCACTGCCTTCAGCTTCATAGATGCCGAGCTGCGGCTGGCCGGCGTCAAGCGCAGCGATTTCAGCGAATCCAATCTGGTGTCGACCTGGGAGGCGAAAAACCCCGGCCTTGAAACGCTCATCGATCCCGTACTGCGCTTGGGCTACGACCGCGTGGTCTATGAGCTGTTTACCGGCCCCTTCAAAGGCTACGGGCTGCTTTTCGAAGCCGACTCCAGCTACTATCCCGCACGCCGCGAGTGGAACGAGCGAGGCCGTCTGGATGCCGCCTATTACCTCGACCTGGTGGGACGCACGATTCTGGCGTTTCAGGCGGTGGGGGGCGCCTCGTTGGGGGGCATATTTCGCGACCCGTTCATGGTGCTGAGCGACGACATCATGCGCGGGTACCCGTTTGGCGACGACCGCCTGCGCGGAAATTACGTGCTCGCAGGCAAGGCCGAGCTGCGTTTTCCGATCGGCACATTTTTAAAATTCCCCGAGCTGCGCGGGGTGCTGGCCGCCGACTACGGCACGATCTTCAAGCAATGGGGGCAAGCGCCGTCGGGAATAGCCTCATCCTATTCCGCAGGGCTGGCCCTGAATATTCCCCCGCTGGCCATCAATATTCTGTTTTCATTTCCCGATCGCCAGGCCGCCGGACCTCGTGAGTCTGCGCCAATAACGCACTTTACGCTGCGGTACCTCTATTTGTAGACCAGGGGCAAGAAGGTACTCCGCCCAGACCGCAGATGCAGACCGGTTACAATCGGGGCCAGAAATCAAGTACTACTTACAGCACCGAAAGCCCATCTGATAGAACTGCGTGGTTTCGTCATGAGCGCCGGTGGCTGGTCGGCATTGGTCGCGCACGGTGCTCCAGTAGCCACCTTTGAGCACGCTGGGGTAGTGGTTGACCACGCGGTCTTTGATCGCGCCGCTTTTCTTGTCTTTTACTTTAAATACTTCGGTGCCCTTGAAGTTGATGCCCACGGATTTACTGACGGTCCACTCGTCCACGTTGCCTGTCATGTCGTGCACCTTGAAGGGGCTGACGCACTCGTCGTAGGTGCCGCTGGGCTCGCCCTTCCATAGCTTGGCCAGGCCACCCGCGGCCTGGTCGCGTGGGGTGAGTTTTTCCTTCGTGAAGTCGAGCCAGGCTTTGTCGATGTTGCATTTCTGGTCGCTGCGCTCGTAGCCATACGGGTAGGGCAGCGCCGCTTCGCCTTCGCAGGCAAACGTCCACTCGTCTTCGGTGCACAGGCGCTTGCCCTCGGCGCCGCAGATTCCGATGGCCTCGTACCAGCTGACGTCGATGGCGGGCGAGGCGCCTTTTTTATTGGGGTACTCGTAGCGGTCGATGCAAAAAGGCTTCATGGGTTCGGTTGCGAGGTCCTGCGCTATTTTTTCCCAGGCTGTTTTGCTGAACTGGGCGCAGCGCCGGGCAAAGTCGGTGGGGTCGTTGCCCAGCCAGTGCTTGCATACCTGGTCGCTTCTTTGTAATTGCTCGATGGGGCCTTTGGTGGGCGAATCCACCTTCATATCGCCGCGCACGTCGACCATGCCAAGGGGGCAATTGGGATCAACAGGCTCGTTGGCATCGGACGCGGGCGCGCCCGTGAGCTGAGGCGCCCGCCAGTAGTGAGCCTCCTTGGGAATATTGAGCTGGATGCCGCGCAGCTGCGCGGGGCTTGCCTGCGGCGCCATTTCGCGCAGCTGGTCTATCGTGACCGGTGGCAGGGTTACCGAGTGGTATTCCCACCCATTCTCGGTTACGACCACCGAGCTGCCGGAGTATGCGGGATTTCGCTGCGACGGCATCGTGGAACAGGCTGCAACCGCGAGACCCAAAGCGAGCATGCATTTGGAGGCGCTTCTCATGAAAGTTAGAATACCATTTTTTGTCGACGCCGCGACCTCGCACGGGTCATTTGTGCCCATCAATACTTCGGCGCCTCTATGATATAAATCAAAGAGTTATGGCGTGGTTGCGCAAGCTGAAATCAACACTGGCTGTAATGTCACTAGCCTTGGCTGCGGGAACCCTGGGCTACAGTGCCGACCCGGTTTGCAGCGACCTGCTCGTGCGCAAAATGCATGGCGTGGTTTCGGCCGGGCAGTTCAATGACTTTCGGGGAATTGGCGAATACCAGCTGGTGCTGGGCGAAACTTTCACGGCGCATCTGGCCCGACTGGTGCGGGGCAACCGCTGGCTCGACGTGGGTGCGGGGCATGCGCGCGCGCAGAAGGAGTACTTGCTGGGCAAGCGCGGTTTTTTCGATTGGATTTTCAAGGGGCGCGCCGATGTGGTGGCCGTGGCCGCGAAGGTGGCCAAACCCACGCGTTACAGCAAAATGGTGGATACGGCCGTAGAGGGCTCGCGAAAATTTCTGGGGCTTTTTGGCCGGTATGTCGAGGATATTCCCGACCAGGAGCTGGGCCGGGCCGATGTGATCACGGATGTCTTCGGCGCCATCTCTTACTCCGAGCGCGTGGATGCGGTTCTGAATAAATATCTGCGAGTCTTAAATGCGGGCGGCTCGATTTATATCCACACCAGTCCCGAGCACACCAAGATCATTCGCAAAGACGGCACGCAGGTCACGTTGGTGCAGTGGCTGGATTCGGTGGACGGTCTTGCGGTCAAGGTCGAAGCGATGTCCATCGTGGTGACGCCCACGCGGGTGGGCGTGGTAGTGCCGACGTTGAAACTCGTCGGCGGCAAAGCCGACGTGCCGCCCGAGCGCGTCTTTCAAGAGGTCTGACGCGCCAGTCTTTTCATCTCGCTGATGAGCATCTTCTCGATGGGTTTTTCGCGCGCGGTGTGGCCCGCGGTTACCACGTGCAGGCGGCTTCCGGGCAGCTGCTCATGCAGCCGAAACGCCGCTTCGGGCGGGCAAACCATGTCGTAGCGGCCCTGCACGATCGAGATGGGCAGATGCGCCAGGCGCGCGGCATTTTCGAGAATATAGTTCTCGGGCAAGAAACAATTTCTCAGAATGTAATGCGCCTCAAGCCGCGACAAGGCTTCGAAGGGAAAGCTTCTGATCGCCTTGGTCGTGTCGGCCTCGGTGGTGTGCAGCTTCATGATCGAAAACTCGTAGAAGGCCCATTCAAAGGCATAGGCCTGGCGAATCGCGCGGCTGCGCGAATGCATTTGTTTTTGATAATAAGCGGCTGGGTTGTTGCGCGCTTTACGGGGCACGTGACTCAGAAAGCGCTCCCAGATCTCTGGAAAATAAAGCCGTATGCCGCCTTTGAGGTAGTAGTCATTTTCAGCTTTCGTGCCCAGAAATATTCCGCGCAACAGCAGTCCCAGAGCTCGCTCAGGGTGCCTGATGGCGAAAACCAGCGAAAGAGTCGAGCCCCAGGAACCGCCAAAAAGAAAAACGCGCTCGAGCCCCAGGTGGTCGAGCAGCCTATTGATATCGCCGACCAGCTCGTCGGTCGTATTGTTCTTCGTGCTGGCAAAAGGACGGCTCTTTCCCGCGCCTCTTTGATCAAAGAAAATGACCCGAGTTTTTTTGAAATCAAAAAATCGATGATCCGCTTTGCTGCAGCCGCCGCCCGGGCCGCCGTGCACGTAAAGCACGGGCAACCCCCTGGCGTTCCCGTGGACTTCATAATACAGCTGGTGCCCGCCCGATACGCTTAGCTTTGGCATGGCTGGGCCAGATCGTGAGGTAGCGAGCCGCGCGGCGAACGCAGGTAGGCGAACGGCGTAGTGGCGAGAAAGTTCGAAACCCGCGAGGTGTAGATGTCGGCATACCGCTCGAGCTGAAACGCCAGATAGCTTTTGTCGTTGCCGGCGCGCAGCAGCAGGCCCCACAAAGGATTGCTCAGCTCAGCCGCGGCCTGGGCCAACGGCCCGATATTGACGTCCAGCGCGTCTATGCGCGCGCGCAGCTCGCTCGTGCGCCGCACCAGCTGATCGGCCGGGGCCGAAAGTGCCGGCCCATAGTGGTGGCGGCTGCGCTGCAGCTGCACGCGCAGCTCGCAAAGCTCGGCTTCGATGACCTCTTTTTCGTTCATCATGCCCTCCAGCCTGGCTTGCACGGGTTTAAAGCTTTGCGTCACTTCGATTTCCTGCTCGAGCTCGCGCAAAATCAGGGCCGTGCGCCAGCGCAGGACGTTCTTCGTGACATGCACGTCGCCAAACATATGGTCGCCCACGTAAAGAATTTCGTCGCCCGACAAACCCAGGTGGCGCTCCACCTGCGCGGCGCTGCCGCCCAGGTAGGCGATGCCTTTTTTCAGCTCGCCCGAATGCATCTTGAGCGTGTCGGTGTTGTCGATAATTTCGAAAAATGGGCTCGACGTGGTGAAAAACTGCGGCTTGCGCGCGCTGACAATAACCAGGTCGAACAGGTCGCGCCATGTGGTGCCTTTGGGAAGGTAGCGGTCAAAGGCATAGGCCATCATGGGTACCGTATAAGACCATTCCGAGTTGGTGATCAGCATCAGCTTTTTGCCAGCGTGCTTTTGGTCCAGCAGCGCCAGCGGCATTTCGGCATCCAGCACCACGAAGCGCTCGGGGTTGGCGATGATTTCGGCTTTCAGGCGCCCTTCCATGTGGGCGGCGTCGAGCACCTTCTTCATGTGGTAATACAGGCTGGCATAGCCCAGGATGCTGGGTATCTTGCGTTCGTCGAGCAAGTCGACCAGCTGGGCGTACATGCAGCCCTCGGACAACGAAAAAAGCGTGTTCAGAAAAACCCAACGGCTTTCGTTCAGGTCCACGATGGTGCGCGCATAGGTTTCGCGTTGCTTGTCAAACGCCACCACGCGCGTGCCGTGCATGGCGTGTTTGACGAACCCGAAGCGGTTGGCTTTCACCAGATTACCCTGCTCGGTGTCGATGACCAGGCCGCGACAAACTTTCGCGGGGTCAAAAATGAGATCGTTCACCGGCCAGCCCTGGGCCAATAGCTGCTGTTTGAGATGCTCATAGGCCCGGCGTTCCCATTCGGCTTCCTGGTAATGGATGAGGGTGTAATCCATGTCATAGCCAATGGCGCGCAGCGAACGGAAATTCAAAGTACGGTTGCAATATACGCCGCGTTCCGCGGCAAAAGGTTTGAGCATGTCTGCAAACATAACCCAGAAAGCCTAAAAAATCGAAAACATCGAATTTTGTTTTTGCGGCTAAGACGGCGCAGCACGTGCGCCGCCCAGCTTGAACTCAGGCCGCGTGTTTTGCGCGATCCTCTGCTTCATCTCGCCGTTCCAGTTCGGCTTCGAGCCTCGTCATTCGCGCGCGCGCGCGACTGGCGCCAATTCCGCCACCCACAGTCGCAAGCACGCAGCTGAAGATGGTGGTCAGGGCCACAAGCCAGTTGGCGCCATTTGGGCCAATGCCGGCAACTATGGCTCTTACCGAAGGAATAAACATGATGCCGTACAACGCCACGAACGTGACCGCCAGCGCCCAGGAAACCATTCCGTGCAACATTCCCGAAACACGGGTAACCAAGTCGCCCGCCAGCGAGGTTGCCAGGCCACCGACATAAAACGAAATCGCCAAGGTAACGATCGTGTAGATGAACGTGCCTGTCACCAGTCCGCCGCCAGCTGTGGGGTTGATCATATTCGACGCTGCCAGGCCAATTGCGTTTCCTAGCACCAGGAACAAGACGCTCAAACCCATACTGACGAACGCGCCGCCAAAGATCGAACCCCAGTTTACGCGCACGCCATGATAGCGGTGCGAGATGCCCGCCTGATCCTCTTTATTGTTTTTCACCATTTCTAAAGGCATATGCGAACCTCCCGACCGAAACCGTTGCAAGCCTCGTACCTCGGGATGAGCTTTGGCACGGGGAATGAATGTATAGTAATGCTGAAGGGAGGGAGTCAGCCATGAAACTGCGCATGAAACTTAATACTCCCGAAAAGGCGAGGGAGTATTTTGAAAATAAAGTCGCCTTCACGACCGGTCCAGGAGAGCTGAAACACGTTATGGACACCGGCGAAAGCCCGGCCATCATCGACGTACGAAGCGCCGATGAGTTTGCCTTGGGGCACATTCCAGGAGCGATCAATCTGCCCGGGAGCGAATGGCCGTCCTTTAAAGGGCTTTCAAAGGAAAAGCTGAATGTCGTGTACTGCTACAACATCGTTTGCCATCTGGCTGCAAGGGCCAGTTATTTTTTCGCCGACAAAGGGTATTCCGTGATGGAACTCGATGGTGGCTTCGATACTTGGAAAGATTTCGAGTATCCGGTTGAAAAAGGAAAATTGGAAGAAGCGAAGCTGGGACGCGCTGCTTGACAGTTCCTGGGCGGTGGGATGCACAAAGGGCCGGGTGGTCGCGCTGCAAGGCGCGACCACCCGGCCCGCTTCCTTTTGCTTATCGATAAATCAACTGATATTTGTGGCCAGTTTTATTACGTCCAGGCACGGCAATGGCGGTTTACAACCGCCATCAGAAATGGTTTCTTTTTTCAAAGGAAACCGAATGAATAAATTTCTTATGTTTGGACTCGCGGCACTCGCGGTAGTGGCTTTGAACAGCGCGCAGGCCGCACCGGCCAGTATTCTGCATCAAACCCAGGGCAGCGTGATCGTACGTTTGGGCGCCGACGACGCGCACGTGGTTTGGCAGGAGGTGGGGAACCAAGCTTCTGAAAAATATCTTTATACGCTCAATGCCGCCACGGGAAAGAGATCCGAAGTCAAAGCTTCCAAGCGCCCATTCGCGCCCGCGGTGGCCGGCGATTTCGTCCTCTACGGTGCGGGACATCTGAATCAGAAAATAGATGTCTTGCTGACGCGGCTCGATGGTGGCAGGCCGCGGCTTTTGCACACGCGGATTCCCTGGATCGTCGAGCCCGGCCTGGCGGTCGCGGGCAAGCGTATCCGCGCCGTGTGGGAACGTGCGGACGACGACACAGGCAGCGGCCTTTCGATTTTTCTTTGGGAAAGCGGGGAAAATGGGGATGGCCGCGGCAGGGAAAAGTACAGGGTGTTGGCCAGCGGGCCCATCCTGCGCACCGACGTCCCGCCCGAATATCGGCGCATGGTTCACAATGAGTATCCGAAAATCGACGGCGACACGGTCGTTTTTCAAAGCAACGAGTACAGCTCGCCCAATATCTATCGCCTCGACCTGAACACCGACCGCTTCACGCGGCTGTCGCCCTCGGCGTTGTTTCAGGAGCGTCCCGCGCTCAGCGGCCCTTATACGGTGTGGGAGGAAAGCGAGAATGGCTATGCCCAGTCGCAGACGAGCACGATCATGCTGCACGACTCGCGCACGGGCGTGGTGAAGTTGCTGAATGCAGAGCCAGGTTTTCATTACCAGGCGCGTGTTTACGGCTCCTATGCCCTATACGGGGCCAAACGCGCGCCGCTCGAGCACACTCCCAGCATCCGCATCTACGCAATCGATCGCGGTTTTGAGCTGCCAGCCCAGAAGTGTTTTCCGGGGCCGGTTTATGACTGGGTTGCCGTAAGCAAAGGCGTGTATGTCGCGCAACGCTTCAGTAACACGTCGTCGAGGCTGCTCTTTGCCACCTGGCGACAGCTCGAGAGCGGCTGCAGAAACTAAAAGGCCGGGTTGCCTGCCACTATTCGCGGCTGCCAACCCGGCCCCCTTTTTTGTCGACCTGTACTAGCGTCGATTATTTCTGCGGCATCTCGGTCTTCATCTTACCCATGCCAGTTTCGACTCGTTCAGCGAAGTCGTTCTGGAAGGACTGAAGATCGGTCATCGATACCATGATCTTGGAGCCAGCAGCGCAGCTTTCCTTTTTCGCGCTGATGACCATCATCTGGGCAGCCTGGTCGCCGTCGTTCGGCACGTCAGACAGGCGAATCAGATCGCCGCTGGTGAGCGTGCATTCCGTGCCTGCTTCGGCAGTCGTAACGTCCAGGTCGTCGGAAACAGCGTACACGTGCTTCGTGTCGCTCATCAGAGAACCGATCTGGATTGGCGTTTTCTGTTCGTTGGCCTTGATGGCTTCTTCAACCTGAGCCTTGATCTGTTCCTTCACTTCATCTGTGATAGGCGATGCCGCATGTGCGTTGGCTTCGGCTTGGGCAGCCTGGGCGTTGGCTTCAGCAGCACGTTCGTTGGCTTCGGCGGCACGTTCGTTGGCTTCAGCCGTACGTTCGTTGGCCTGAGCAGCCTGCGCATTAGCCTGTGCCGTCTGTGCAGCTGCGTAGTTGTCCTGATACTGCGTCGCCAACATGTCCGAGATCAGATAGTCGGTGAGCCAGTAGGCAGGCGACGTGTAGCGCGGGTACGGGCGATAGTAGTAGCCGTAGTAGCCGTACCATGGCGACGAGTTCCAGCCCCAGCTGTACACGACTGGCGTGTACCAGGGGGTGTAGCAGTAGCCGTAGAACGATGGTGCGAACACGATAGCTGGAGTATATGCGTAGTAAGAACGGCCACCCCAGTAATAGGGGTTATAGGTACGGACGTAGCTTGAGCCGCCGCTGTAGTAGGTACGTTGAATCACGGTCGTGTTGTTGACCACGACGCGGTTCTGGTTGTACTGGCGAACGCCGCCGCGATACACGGTCTGGGCTCCGCCCTTGCCGTAATCGGTGCGCGTGTTGCCACGAACGACCTGAGCGCGTGAGCCGTCAGCGCGATAAACCGTGGTCTTGTTGCCGGCCACGACTTTTTCACGAGAGCCATCAGCACGGTAATGTACTTGATGGTTGCCGCGATTTTCGATCACGCCGCCGTTGGTGGTTTTCGTGGTGGGGTATTTCGAGTTCGGGTTGTATTTCTGAGGGGCCTTGGGCATCGTTGGGGTGTTGCCATTTTGGCGATAGCTGCTGCTCCCACCCATCGGTGCGTGTTGGTGCGGCCGGCAGTGTTCGTATTGGCTGGAGTCGAGGGGCGCTGTGCTGGAGTCGAGGGGCGCTGTGTCGGAGTCGACGGATGGTACGCAGGAGTCGACGTGCCCGGACGGTTGTACGTCGAAGGCTGAGGCGTCGAGCGGCTTGGCGTCGACGACGTCCGCGAAGGAGTCGAAGCCGGGCGGCTTGGGCTGCCGTAGCTTGGGGGCAGGCTTGGCCGTGGTGAGCCATAGCTGCTGGTCGAAGACGACCGGCTCGGCGTCGAGCTTGAGCGGTTTGGTGAAGAGTAGCTCGAAGAACTTGATCTGCTGCTGCTCGAGCTGCTGCTCGAACCGCCGCGTTTTGGTGCGGCAAGAGCCGACGTGGAGATCAGGGCGACGGCAGTCAACATGCTCACGATTTGTAAATTTCTGGGCTTTAACATCTGGACACTCCTAAAATGGACACGCGGGTCACTTAATTATTGCGCGCACTATAACCTGACACAGTGCGTTGGTCAATATATTTGATTAAATTAGTATGATATTACAGTGGGTATTTTGGAAGCGTTATAAGCTATTGATTGTACTTGATATTAATAGAATTGAAACGGGGCAGATTTCGATCACGGTATTTTTTAGAACAGAAAATTCGGGACCATAGGCCACCAGAAGCATGCGTGCCTGGCACCCTTCCAGCATTTCAAACAGACCTTCGACAAAGCCGGCCCCTAT
>JACQAW010000241.1 GCA_016194725.1 Deltaproteobacteria bacterium | reverse complement strand
GCGAATATTTGCGTTTGACGTAACTGATGATGGCCTCGTCGCACTTGTCGCCGGCCACTCGCACCGATTTGGAGTAGACGATACCTCCCAGGCTGATTACAGCCACTTCGGTCGTGCCGCCGCCGATGTCGACGATCATATTGCCCGAGGGCTCGGTGATCGGAAGCCCCGCGCCGATGGCCGCCGCCATGGGTTCTTCGATCAGATAAACTTCGCGCGCGCCGGCCGACTGGGCCGACTCCTTGACCGCCCGCTTTTCCACTTGGGTGATGCCAAACGGAATGCAAATGATGATGCGCGGGCGCATGAGCGTGTGGCGGTCGTTGGACTTGTTGATGAAATATTTGAGCATCGACTGCGTCACCTCGAAGTCGGCGATGACGCCGTCTTTCATCGGTCGAATCGCGACGATGCTGCCAGGGGTTCGCCCCAGCATCGCTTTGGCTTCCTTGCCGACCGCGATGATCTTGGTCTGGCCGCGCGCATTCTTGTGAACGGCGACCACGGACGGCTCGTTGATTATGATTCCCCGGTCTTTGGCGAAAACAAGCGTATTGGCTGTTCCAAGATCGATAGCCAGGTCGTTTGAGAACATGTCGAGCAGTTTTTTATACATCGGGTCCTTACATCACTATAGTGACAGATAATGGACTGTTACGTTGGGATTAGAAGGACCTGCTCCCAAGCACATGCAATCGTTGGGGTAGGTGGCCAAACGCCAGCAGCCAATAATGGTCGATTTCGCCAAACCGAACCATACTAAAGGCCCCGGAACGGATCGGGAATCGTAACGCGGTAAAGTTCGGCGTCGCCGGCACCAACATATAAAATCGCCAGTCCGTTGGGTAAACGCACCAGGCCGCCGCTGAACAAGACGTCTTTAAGGTCTTCACGCTTTGATTTTCCGGTAAGCCCACCAGGCAAATCGGCTCGTTCGAGAAGTATCTTCATGGCCGAGGTGGCGCCGGTTCTGGGGTTGTAGGTAAACGCCATGGGATAGTAGTTGCGGTTGCCGGCCGTGTCGTATCTGGCGATGTGGCCCAGCACGCCCACACTGCCATTGTCGAGAAGATAGGCCGCGTTGGCGCCACCCCATTCGGCGTCTGTAAATTGCCCTTCAATCAATGGCGCGGCTTTGATTGTATCGCCATTGAGGCTATCGAGGCTTTTCAAGATTGAAACTCCGATCTTTCCCCGGCCGCCAATGTTACCTTGTGGCCTCGTCAAGAGCAGCAGCTGTCCGTCTTGAAGCGCGACCAGGCGAATATCTTTCATGCCGTACGGTCCCTCGGCAAACCGAGTCAGCCGCTCGATACCCTGGCCGAGATCGCGATAAAATACAGTTCGGTAACCCAGGCCGCCCTCTGGCTTTTCAAAGGTCTCCACACCACCCACCAGCAGCTCATTACCAACGCGGCTGAAGAACGGGTCTTGTATGCTGAATTTGGGCGCACCAGCCAGGGGTTTCCAGACCTTGCCGTCTTTAACGTAGAATATCGCCTCAGTTCCGGTTTCCCGATGCGTTTCTTCGGTACGGCCCAGGAGCACGTCCACTTTTTCGCCGCGAAAGGTGGTTTGAAAAACCGAGGTCGAGTTGTAAACGTCGCGGCTATCGGTGCCGATGAAATTCAGTTTTTCGGCATCTTGAATCTTGGAGGTGCCGCCAGACATTCGAGCGCGATGCGCGTCGAGCAGCGTCGTGATCTCGATCGGGGTGGCTTTGAGGCTGCTTGCGGTCAAAAGGGCTTCGGCTTTTCCTGGACAGCCGGCGGTGACGGCTGCCGATGCCGTACAAGACAGAATAATGGCAAGAACCCATATCATGCGGCTACTTTCAGGTGTCTGGCCACCACGGCTGGGCTGTACACCGCCACCGCGTGGGCATGTCCGTGCTTGTCGGCAAACGCGCAATTACGCTGGATGAATTTTCGGGCCAACTCCGGGAACTGTTCGACCAGCCCAGCCGCGGCATCTTCGCGGAGGACCAGAAGGCTGACGTCCGAATGCGTGCCAGGCACCTTGCGCTCGAGGTCGAGCAGGCGACTGGCCTCGACGAACGGGCTGGTATTGCCCGCTTCCTCCCAGTAGGCTTCGCGGTTGCCCCCGGCCATTTCCTCCCAAACCGGACGAATACTGCCAAGCGAAAGGCTGCCGCGAAAAAAGAACCCGTTCACTTCGCCGGGAAATAAATCCTGCCGCTTGAACTCGAGAGCCAGCAGCTCGGACATCGCCGCGATGTCGTCAATGGCTCGCAGCGCTGCAGCTGCGGGGTTTGGGCAACGCTCGCTGTCGAAAAAAGCGATAACCTCGTCGCCCTTCTTATTGATGATTACGCCGCCGTGCTTGAGTACCGAGGTATAAAAGTGCGAGCGCCACATGCTTACAAGATTACCCGAGTTGTCGGCGGCCCGCTGCTTGTAGAACGGTTCGGACGACTTGAGATCGGCCACCATGATCGCGCCGCTGATGGCGTCGGGCAGCACCGGCCGGCGGTGATACTCGGAAACGGGGGTTTTATTCACGAGCACCACGTCCTCGGCATATTCCTTGAGCGCGATGGCCCCGAAGTAAAGCATGAAAAGCAGAAACTCAAAACCACGCCAGAAGGTGCGTTCCGTGGGCAGAAAAAAATGATTTCCGTCGCAAAAATAGTAAACCGAGGCCACAAGAAACCCGGTGCCGAACAAGGACAGACGGTGCACCCGTACCGGCACCCTGGTATTGCTGGTGAGCTGGCGGGCCAGCGCAAAGGCCTGCGCAAAACAAACCAGGCTACCCAGGAAAAAACAGATCGGCGTGACCTCGCGGAGCAGGAAGCCACGCAAAACTTGAAGCGACGCGACATCCGCGGCGAAGGCCAGGGCTATTGGCGCAAACAGAACCATCGACAAAGTACCGCGCAACAGACCGCTGCGTACCCGCGCAAAGGCCAGCGCGGTCAGCAGCGCGAAACCCGAAAGATAGCAGCGCACCGCGATTCCAATGCTCAGATTCATCTGATGATGAAAATGCGAGAACAAAACGTCCGTCCAGCGCGCCTCCCAGGCCGCCGAGGCCAGGGCGAAAAGCGACATGTAAAAATATTCCTGTTTTTTGGGAGCTCCCAGCCACAGAAAGAAAAACAGCACGCTGATGAGCGCATAGGAAAGCAGAAGCGAAAATGGGCGTGCGCGCTCCCAGAAGCTCATCAAAGTAATGAAGCGATCGGCGGTCACCTGCCGCAGAAAGCCCTGCCTGAGGTTGTTGCAAAAATGATCCGGAACCTGATAATCGTTGTCGTAGTTGACGTGAATCGCCAGCTGCATGGGTGTTGCGCTATTCATGCGGCGAGCGTCGAACCGCAGAATGACGGGGCTTGATTCGCCGATGCCTCGGCCATTCCTGACAAAGACGCCGTCCACCCAGATGGAATAGCTGGACATGAAATGCCCGACCATGAACTGGTTGGCCTGAACGGCACGAGCCGCAGTCACGGTTTCGGCGGGAATGGTGAGCCCCAGCCAATAATCTTTTCCGTAACGTGAAACCAGCCGTTTTTCGTGCTCTCCGTCAAAACGTTTGACCGGGCTGTTCCAAAGTTTCGGATTCGCGGGGTTTGCCAGGCAGCGCGGATCATCGGTTGCGATATTTCCGCAGGGATGGTCTGACGACGCATAAATCACCCGCCAGTCGGCTTCAGGCATCGCAATGTCCGGATGCACGCGGTACCACGTCAGAAAACTTTGAGCCAGCGGCGGCGCGTAGATGGCCGTCAGAATCAAAGCAAATGAGCCAAAGAGCAGGTATTTCCAATATTCGCGATTCTGCGCGAGAACCGCGGCCCGATCAGCTTCGCTTCGGTTCAGCAGGCGAAAAAATTTGCGCAGCCACGTGTCAGGGGCCATTACTTGCTTATCGGCGCCATAGGGCTGCCCCATGTGTGGGCAATTTTTTCAGCCTTCCTTGCCAGGCAATAGCGCTCAGCGGCCAGCACGATTGATGACATAAATGACCTGTGTTGTTAAACTCATGGACGATGAAACACGCCAACCCCATGCGATTTTGTGCGATCTTGGTTCTACTGCCTGTTGCCGCAGGCACGCTTCAGGCGAATGCTGACGAGGTCGCGCAGGGGTTCCTGCTCATGAATATGGGAGCGGCAACGGCTCCGGGCTCTGGTGCGAAAACCATGGATTATAACGTGGGGCTTGGCCAGCGCGACCCCGGTGGCAACGGCGGACGAGTCCAGCAAAGCCTGGGCGGACGGGTAGGCTGGGGCGACCGGTCTTCGATTGCCGCGCACGGTATACTTGGCAACAACAACAATTCCGGCGCTTCGGCTGAAATAGCCACGCTGCTTTATAAGCCGGCCAGCGCCGATGATTTTTCGCTCTCAGCTGCCGGCGGCTGGCAGACGGTGGGCGGCATTCAACACGCACGAGCACGGGCGGCTCTGGATAAACGTTGGGGCGCGATCAGCGCTTCGGTGCAGGCATTGCTTGATCATCAGTTTCAATCGGGCACTGACGGCGTCGATTACTTCGTGGCGGCAGGCGTGAGTTATGCTCTTACGCAAGCCTTCGCCTTGGGCGCGGAATATCTTGGCCAGGATCTGGAATCCGTGACGCTTGCTCAAACGCGCCAGCTCTTCGCTATCTTCGTTGCGGCGAATTTCCGAATCCGAATCGGGAGACAACACGCTCTTGGGTTCTCTGGTTTCACCGTATACGGTACTTGAGCCACCCTCATCGTCGGATCTCGTATGCGGCCGAGCAATCGAACCGTTGACCTTCAACGACACCGTCTGCTCGGTCTTGTCTTTACCTTTCGGAAGCGAGCCGCCCTTCTCGAAACTGGAGCCGAGAGCCTTATATTTCTTTTCGCAAACCTTCTCTTTGGCATTGGAAGGATTGGAGCAAAAATCATTCAGACACTTGGCAAGCTCTTCGCCGTCCAGCCCCCGGCACTTTTTAGGGATGATTTCGTGGAGCAAACCGTCGCAGGGCGGGGGGTCGCAGCTGATGTGATACGTCGTCGTGGAAAATGCAGAATTCGGCAAGACGAATGTCGCTATAAGCACGACGAGCACGTGATTCTTCATTTAAGCAGCCCCCAAGACCGATTTTATAATAATATCCGACCATTATCATCATATATAAATCAATAATAATTTCAGCTATTTGACTATATATAAGTTTAAAGCCCAAGGCATCCGAAGAGTATCTGATGGGAATCAAACTCGGCGGAACTCTAAGAGAGTTTGCTCGCCGCACTCACCAGACTGCCGAAGATGTGCAAGCGAAGAAGAACCCGGTGCGCATCCGCGGAAAATACTATCTCGTAAGCACGCTGGTGCTGGCCTGCGCGATTTTGTTCCTGCCGGCGGTGATTCAGCAGCTGCAAGATTGGCATGTCGCGAAACCCAACGTGCTCATTCCCAAAGAGTTATGGCACGTACTTTACAAACAGTCGTCCCAGCCCTGTGCATACGGCGCGGCTCACCAGTCCGGGTGCACGGCAAGTCCCGAAGAACCAAGTCTTTGGGGCAGCTCCACGAAACGAGTCGATCGAGAACACCGGAGCCGCGTGAAGACAAGCCCCGAGTTTTGGCTTGGTGCTCAGATTCCCGCTTCGATATTGCAATCGGCCCGTCAGGTCCGGGCCAATCATCTTCTGTTGGGTTGGATAAGAGCCCCCTATCGTATCTGGATCGACGGTCACTACCTTCTTGAGGGCGGGCGCCAGGAAGTCGATCCGATCGTCATCCCGCTTCCGATTGAGCGCCTGGCGCAAAGCGCGCCTCTGTACATAGCCATAGAGATCATGCCCGACTCTGAGCACCCGTTCCCCGACTTCCTGAACACTGGCATGGGCGAGGAAGGCTTCATTACCCACGAACGCGCGGCCTCGTACACGACCTTCATTTCACTCGTGAATCGAGTGCGACCTTTTTCCATTTTCATCGCAAACGCGCTTATAGCCTGCATGTTCCTGGTATTCTGGCATGCCGCCAAATCGAAACAGGAATATTTCTACATGGCGATTTATGCCTTGGTAAACGCGCTTGCTCAGGCAAAATACATCGATCTGATTTTTTCTAGAATGTCGCCTGACACCAACGTCAAGTTCAACATCTACATGCGCTTCCTTGAAGGAAGCTTCGCGATGCTGGTAGGGCTGTCCTTCGCCCGATTCCGCCGCGTTATCTTCCGCTGGACCATCCCAATATCGCTGGCGCTACCCACACTAATGATCATAGCTCTTCACGACTCGGAGACCAAGCAGCTATTCCGAGAAACGATGATGGGGCGAATAACTCCCGCGCTCTATGTATTGGGAGCCCTGGCTTGCCTGGTACAGGCCTATTACCTCCAAGCGCAGAAGACGCGGGGAACCTATCTGCCCCAGCGTATCCTGCGACTTACTTTGCTTGCCGTAGGTTTGACCGGCCTTGCCCTGGTAAACGTGATTCTTTCCGGTGGCATCGCCTCAATGACGGAGCATATCTACTGGTACCGCTTTGCCCATCTCGGACTGGTCTGTTTTCTGAGCAGCATCGTTTTTACGGAGTACAGCGAGCGGGAAAAGCTCATCGCCAAGACCCCCGTATCCGAGTACCACCGACGCGACGAGCTGCCCGCGCAGATCAAAGGCATCATGCTCGTTGCGGACTTGAAGAGCTCGGAGCCTTTCTACCGCTATCGCGCCGAACATTCGGACGGCGAGAATCTGGTGGCCATCTGGCGCGCGCATTTCTACACCGCTATCATGAAGCAGGGCGGTACAGTGATCAGCAAAAAAGGCGATGAGATCATCGGATTTTTCGACGGCGACAAAAGCCCGCATCCCATCCTGAGCGCACTCACGGCCGTAGACGAGATGGAGCAGGCTTCGGGCCTTCTCGAAGAAGGTTTCCGCAGCCGAGGAGTCTATCCGGCGGGAGCAAAGGGTTTTCATTTTCGTGCCGCGCTTGCCGAGGGCGCCATCAAACCCGTCTGGGAAGAGATGGGAGTAGGCGCGCGCGAAGCCTACTGGGAGGAAGCCGGCGACACCACGCCGTTCGTCGAAGCCAGCCGGCTGCTCGAGTTCGAACGCAAGCTTGCCTCAAAGGATAAGACCACCACCCTGGTCGTCGTGCAGGAGGCGCTGGCGACACGACTCCTCGAAACCCAGCCGGCGCTGGGGCCGAAATTCACGGCGCGCGCCCACGCCGCCAGCGACAAGCATGGAAGCCGGTATTCGATCGCAGCCTATGACCCAACTGCCTCCGCGGAAGCAGCCCCCTTAAAGACGGCGGCCTTAGCGACATTTCAGCCCCGATATGTTATTGGTACCGGCGAAAGGACTCTCACATGAAACTTAAACCCGGCCTGGTTTTCGGCTCGGCCCTGCACGACCTTTACCAGTACGCGAAAGAGAATAAATTCGCTCTGCCCGCGGTCAACGCGATTGGCACCGACTCGGTGAACTCCGTTCTCGAAACGGCAAAAATGGTGAGCTCTCCCGTCATCATTCAGTTCTCGAACGGCGGCGGCCAGTTTTACGCGGGCAAATCGCTGAAGCTGGAAAACGACAAGGCCGCGGCGCTGGGCGCGATTTCAGCGGCCCACCACATTCAACTGCTGGCCGAGCACTACGGTGTTCCAGTCGTGATTCATACCGACCATGCCGCGAAAAAAATCCTGCCCTGGGTAGACGGCATGCTCGCTGCCGGCGAAGCGCATTTCAAAGCATACAAGAAACCTCTTTTTTCCTCGCACATGCTCGACCTTTCCGAAGAGCCGCTGGAAGAAAATATCGAAATCAGCGCGAAATACTTTCAGCGCATGAATGCCATGCAAACGGGAATCGAAATCGAGCTGGGCGTCACCGGTGGCGAAGAGGACGGAGTCGACAACTCCGAGGTCGACAACTCCAAGCTCTATACCCAGCCCGAAGACGTGGCCTACGCCTATTCGCACTTGAAAGAAGTGGGCGCGAACTTCACCATCGCGGCCTCGTTTGGCAACGTTCACGGCGTCTACAAGCCGGGAAACGTGAAGCTTTCACCGGTAATTCTAAAAAACTCGCAGGACCACGTTCAGAAGAAATTCGGCACTGCCACGAAACCCGTTTCATTCGTTTTCCACGGCGGCTCGGGCTCGGAAAAACACGAAATACGCGAGGCCTTGGAATATGGCGTGGTGAAGATGAACATCGACACCGACATGCAGTGGGCCTTCTGGGAAGGCATCAAGGATTTCTACGAAAGCAAGAAAGCCTATCTGCAAGGCCAGCTCGGTAACCCGGACGGCCCCGACGCACCTAACAAGAAATACTACGACCCCCGCGTCTGGCTGCGCAAAGGCGAAGACAATCTGGTCAAGCGGCTCAAGGGCGCGTTCGAAGACCTGAACAATATCGGCAGAAGCTGAAAACACGAAAAGGCCTCCAATGATGAAGATGTGGTTGCAGCCACCCGCGCCGCAGTTGTTGCTCACAGTTTTTTGAATTCGCATTTGAGGGTGTAGACGCCTGGTGCCCGGACATTGTTTTACCACGTAAGGTCCGGTCAGGCGATGAGGCGCACGAGCTTGCCACTGGGGTCAAGCGACGAGGAGTAGGCGGCGACTCGATAGCTCTTGCCGTTTTTGGCGCGAAAGTCGCGGGCGGTGAACAGCCACCGTTTGCGCGCCAAAGGATCGGTAACGCGCGTGACCAGCTCGGCTGGCACGATGACCAGATTATCGGTTTCGTTTTTTTCGGTCACCAGGCGTTCCATTTCGATAAGCCGGGCCCCGTCGACGAAGACATTCGAATCGCCCGACTCCACCCACGAGGCATGGCGGTCATCGCCCATTTCCTGCCAGATGGGCCGGAAGACCGCGAAGTGACGATCGTCCGTTAACCTGGGTCTGCGCAGGGTGAGAGGATTCAACCCCGCTCAGATGCTGAAAATGGAAATCAGCTCACGGGCCTCGACGGGCTTTGCCAGCAAGGTGAAGGGCGGCGTCGAGGCCAGCTGTTTGAGCAGTGTCCTCATCGCGTCCTCGATGGCGGCGCTGCTGAAAACAAGAACGATCTTCCGCATCTTTGAAAAACCCAGCACCAAGCGAAGCAGGCGTCCCAGCTTGCGCACGTCGTAATCGTCGACGTCGATCACGAGGCTGTTGATTCCATCGGCCACGGACGCCAATAGATTGGGCAGCATCGTTTCGGCGCGACGAATCGTGCGTACCCTGACATTGCTCATTTCGCCCAGTGTTTCCGTGATACGTCCGGCCAGAAACTTGTCTTCGCTCAAAACACCGATCGGATTCACGGCACGGTCGCCAGCTGCATAATCGAGAAAGCTCGCTTTCGCTTCGACATTCTGATTGAAAATCGAATCCATGGTCAGCAGCCCCAGCACAGAGGGAATCCGGCCCTCGGCATTCATGACCACGGGCAGATGCCGCAGTTTGTTCCGGGCCATGATCGCGGGTGCCTCATGAATCAGCTCCGGGCTCACCGTGATGAGCGGCCAGCTCATCACGGTGCGAACCGGCGCGGTCCAGATCAAATTCGCGACTTTAGAATTCAAATTCAGAAACAGATCGCGATCAGTGAATATGCCGTCGAGCGTACGCGGGGATTCCGAAATCACGACTCCGGTAAGCCCGTGTTCCTTCATCTTCGACGCGCAGTCCTCGACGGTCGTGTCGCCGGACAGGACCATGGCCGCCTCGAGCGGGTAGCGGCGCGTAACCTCTGCCAGGGCACGTTCCAAGGATGTTTGATTTTCAGCTTTTGCAGTAAGGCTCATATCGAAAGTCTCCTGCAAGCTATGAATTGCAACTTGACGGCCAAGCGTAGGCGATCCCTTTTCTGTTTGAATTCGCCGCATCCGACAGGCCGACTGAAGCAAATAATCCCACCCTGGGTCCCTTTGTCCCGCCGAACCCGCTCGCGCACCAGGTGCTGGATTCGAAGCAGCCCGTTGCTTCCGAAGAAATAAGCTCCTCAAAGACCCGCGTTTGACAAGGTAACCAGGGTTTCGATCACGCGAGCCAGCGGCTGGCCACGTTCTGATGATATGGTCGAGGCCCGCTGCCAAAGCTCGGGAATGGGTGCGTGGGCGTCCCAGCGGCTGCGGTCGCGAGCACGCTCCAGAAGGCGATCACCCAGCGCCTGGGCCCGTCCGCCGCGCACGGGGCTCCAGAGAAAGTCCGGGTGTACTTTCTCGTACCATTCGCCGCCGATGATGGTTCCGTTCTGGTCCAGCTCGACGTCGTAAAGATAAGTGACCGTCATGCGCGAGTCGGCATCGGCCGCATTGGACTCGTTATGAGTGGGCGGATTTTCGGTCATGTAAGTCACGTCCATCGCGATTCCCACTATCGAAACGGCGTCGGGCGAACGATATTTCTGAAACTTGTCTTTCGTGAAGTCTTTAAGTTCGGTTTTGGCCTGGTCCATGCTGGGCACGGGCTCGCGGGTTTCGGGATTGAAATATGAATAGCTATAGGAATAAAGCGGCTGGTTCCAGACCTGATAGTCGTATGCGGAATCCATGACGAACGAACGGCGCGAATGCCCAAGCTGATTGACTGCCGAAAGGTGCCAGGTCCCGGGGTTCGTGTCGAAGCAATCCGGGTTCTTGAGGCGTCCGTTCTCGTCGAGCACGGGTGTTTTCTCGTTGCATCGGCCGCCGATGAAACGGGTTTCAGCCGGGGCTTTGGCCCACAATAAAGTGGCGAGCGCTTTGAGATCGTCGGGGTAAAAACGAATTCGCGTTTGCCCATCGGCGGCCAGCGCCTCGATGGCATGTGCGGGACGCGGCATCATGTAAGAAGCCGGTGCCCAGCCGTGACACAAACCCATCCAATGCTCCACCGTATTGAAGCGCTCATAGTAAGGACGGCCTTCTTCCCACATCGCCTTGGTCAAGGCGCGGGCGCTGTCGCCCATGAGCAGGTCGTATTTTTCGGCCGGCGAAAGCGTGTCGATCGAGGTCGAGTTGGCGCCTTCCAGATATTTGTCGTGATTTGCCTTCCAATCCACCGAGAAATGGCGGGGGTCTTCGGCGTAGCGCTTGGCGATCATGCCGCGGTAAACGGGCCAGTAGTCGCCTGACCAGGGTTGCTCCGCGAGCCGGGCCCTGAGCAGGCCCGCGCTTTCCATCGCAACCAGATCGGTGTATTTCAGCTCATCGACCAGATTGGCCGCGGAATCATTTTCGAGATAAGGGGCCGTGGCATCGAGGCCGAAGACTTCGCTGCGGCGGATATTTTCGATTACCCGGGCTCGTCGGTTCAAGACGTCTTCGGGATGGGCATCGAAAGCGTCCAGGCGTGCGCGTATTCGCGCGTTACGACCGAATTCAGACGTCGAGAAAGTTTCGGCGCGCGCGCCAACGCCTATGGCGATTGCTGGCAAAAGCGCCAGCATCACGGAGTGCTGCAAGTTCATGATGGTCCCCCTTATTGGATTTGATCCTGGCCTTGTGCAAAGAACAGACCAGCCGGTTTCAGGCGGGCGCGCGCGGCCAGAACCCTTGTGCACGGGATGAAACGCCCCTTGCAGGCGATAAGAAGTCCCGCGACGGATCTGCTTGCAGTCCCCGGAGCGGCGATTATCCTTGTAGCAATGGATGCGCTGATCGAAAATTCAATAAGAGTCGAGATCTATCGCGTGCGCGACGGTGCTGCCGCTTCCGGGCCGTTCCGGAATCTGGTGGTCTTGCGCCAGGGGCCAGACCTGAGCGTCCGCCAGCATTCATCGATCAAACGACTGCTGCTCGATCCTGGCACGTTCGCCAGTCGCCAGGGCGAGGGGGTATTCGATTCGGGAATCCTATTCAGATTTTACAGCGGCGAGGATGTCGGCGATGTTGCGGTGTGCTTCGTTTCAGGCGAAGTGGATTTCGTGCATCATACCGCGACGACCAGCGCAGCCAGCGAGTCGGGAGCCGCCTCGCTGACGGCCGATGCCTTTGCAGAGCTGATTCGATTCGCTCGGAAGGTGTTTCCGAACGACTCTGAGCTGGAAACACTGCACCCGAGCTGAACGAAATGGTTCGGGACGTCGAGAAGCCCGACATTTTGTCCCTTCCGGGAGCCACTCTATCCCAACGACGATTCAGTAGAATCGATTCCGTATTTGCCATGGCCTGGCATGAGCCATGCAAATGGCGCTGCCATGAAGTTTTTTCTGCTCATCACCATATGTCTCACACTGCCATTCGTTTCCGGCTGCGG
>JACQAW010000240.1 GCA_016194725.1 Deltaproteobacteria bacterium | reverse complement strand
GTCTCTTCTCTTCGGGTTCGTAAAACCTTGATTCCTTCTTCTCGGTCATAGGTCACCTCACTTTTGGTGAGGCAACAGGCCCTTGTGCTATGCTTCAATTGTGGAAAGAGTTTTGTTACACACTACAATCACCGTCGAGGAGTGGGAGACACGCACGGCTCTCTGGAAGGCGGAACTAACAGACCTTCGCCTCAAGCTCATGGCGCACGACCGCGCCGATCTTCGGCATATGCAAGAGGGAGTGAAGCTCTTGGAGCTGGCTTCGCGAGCGCACAAGCTTTTCACCACGACGATGACCCCGGCGGAAAAGCGCGAAATGGTTTCCTTGGTACTATCGAACCCGAGAATTGAAGAGGGAAGTGTTCGGTTTGATTACAAAATGCCGTTCGCGATGATGGTGAATTCAACCGAAAAGGAAAAATGGCTGGGGGACTAGGATTCGAACCTAGATAGCCAGAGTCAGAGTCTGGAGTCCTACCATTGGACGATCCCCCAATCTGAGATCAGCAGCGCCGCTGGCAAACGAGAAGTTTGTGTGTGCCTCTTTTACAGAGAACCGTCATCAAAATCAACCTCTTCCAAAGCAAAAGGTGAAAAACTGGCGAATTGAGCGGCAGGCACCTGGCGCCGTTGCCCGCTCATTTCTTATGAGTTGGTACCGCGTTTGCACCGCATACGGCCGAAGTTCAATTCAAACGAGGAGGATGAGATCATGGCACCTAAGTTAAGTTCCGCAAAAAAATCGGCTCTCAAGACCACGAAAACAACCGCGAAAAAGGCGAAGACCACTAAGATTGGCCTCAGTGGCCGCGCTCGGGCTCCGCTGGCCGCTCTTCCCAAGGCCACCCGCACTGCTGCGGCTTTGGGCAAGGGTCGCAAGGGGGCTGCTTCCACTGGTCTTCGCGCCCGTCGCGCCGCCTGAAAATCACGTTTCACAGGCTTGCATTACGCAACGCCTTCCAAAAAAAAGGCCGATCGGGACTTCCGGAATACGGGGTCTGATCGGCCTTTTTGATTTTTTATGCTAGTGGATTCACATGCCCAACGCTTTCGAGGCGGGTCACCGCAAAGTTATTCCTGCCGTGCTTGTCTATCTGGAACGGGCAGGAGATCAGGCGATGCTGATGCTGTATCGCAACGCCAAGCCTGACGACTACCATCAGGGCAAATACAATGGTTTGGGCGGAAAGTGCGAGCCCGACGAATCGCCCCGAGCGGCGGCGCGCCGCGAAATTGAGGAAGAGGCAGGACTTCGGTTGCCCCCGGACGTGTTTAAACTGTGCGGAATATTGCAGTTTCCGAACTTCAAGCCTCAGAAATCAGAGGACTGGGTCGTGTGGGTTTATGTCGCCCAGCTGCCCCCGGACCAAGCGGTATGGAGTAAGGGGCCGGAAGGAGATCTGGTCTGGGTGCCGAAGTCGAAAGTATTGGATTTGAGCTTGTGGCAGGGCGATCGCCATTTTCTGCCCCTAGTGCTGGCCAAACGCCCATTTGCGGGCACGATTTGGTACAGCGGCCAGGATGTGCTGCGCTACGAGCTCGACGAGCTGGTTACCGGCCCTGCGCGCTGAGCACAATGATCGAGTTGATGAAAAACTCGGTCAGCAGTCGCGAGTCGCTGGCGTCGGCGGCCGCCAGCAGATCGATGAGCGTCCGACGGTCGCCGTTTTCTGAGATAAAAACGGCGATGCGATGTTTGTCGCTCATGTCCGTGCTCAGGTCGACCAGCATGCCCTCGGAGCCTTCTTTGAGTTCCTTGGCCTTTTCAAAGGCTCTTAAATTCTCAATGCGGGCCACCCGCCTTTGAATGACCAAGCCTGCCACATGAACCAGCATGGGTTCGGTAATACCGGCATTGTGCATTGCGGTAGAAATATCGGGTCCGTTGATATTCGGCGCGGGTTCGGTGGCGGGGTCCTGCGATTTGGGGTGCGGCCCTCTGATCCAGGATTCCATTGCGTGCATCTTGCAGGCCGTCTTGAGTGTTTGCCGATGCACTTTAAGAGCTGCGGTCGGAGTCGTTAGCTCAAGAATGCGATTGTACTGGTCCAGGGCCTCTTCATATTTCGCGTGTTTTTCCAGGTAGACGGCATAAGAAAGCCGCGACGGGACGCTCTTGGGATGCGCCCGAATGGCCGCAAGCAGCGTAGTGGCCTGGGTCTCGGTTGCAGCTGCCTTTTCCGTGCCTTGAGCGGTCAGGGCGAGAAAAAGAAATGCGGCGGTGGCGGCAAGTCGGATCATCATTTTAGTCATCATAGCGCCTTCCTGCGTTACACTCAATTCTATGTCACGGCTTTCAGGCAGGGTGTCGCTGGTTTTTGTGCTTTTGCTTTTTCCCCATGCATTATGCGCCACTATTATGGATTCCGAACAGCATGGAATATCGCCGGCCCCCATTCATGGCGATGACGTTGCGATGAAAATTGTCTGGAAGTCGCCCTGGGCGGCCGACTACGAGTTGCCGCTGATCGTGCACAAGAGCTTGTATATCGCCTGGGAAGGGCGGTCGCATACGCCCAAGGGCCACCCGTTTCCGGCGCTCTATGTCAGCGTGGATCTGACCGTGCCGGCAGGCGCGGCTCTGTCGAGTCAGGCCGAACAGGCGCTCAAGCCCTATCACGTGCCTGCCACGGATCGCGATCAGTACAGCTTTGATCTGCCGATTCGCAGCATGGAAGGCAACTCGGCCGATTTTTTTCTGAAGCTGGTCAACGGCGAATCAGCCGAGTTCAATATCGAGTACAGGCTGCACGTCGATGGCACGGTGTACGGACTGCACACGAGCTGCGAAAAAGAGGGCGTGAAGATTACCGAAAAGAGCGGGGGCACGCTTTCGGCCTTTCTGCTTGCGCGCTGCGTGCGCGAAGACCGCATGCTTTACATCAATATTCTAAAACCCCTCGATCTCAAATTCGTGGCCACCCGGACCAATAAGCAGCTTCTCGAAACCTCGGGCCAGCCGGTGCTGCGCGTGTCCATGCGTCCCGAGCAGATGCCTCGCAAAACCACGATCGGCGAAATTCAGCTTATCGATTCCAAAAAACAATCCGAGCGCTACGAGATCACGTTGGAGTCCAGCGGTCCCTCGCGCTGGCGGCTGGCGCTTGGACTACTGCCCACCATTTCGTCGTACACCGACAAGTTCGGCACGGGCACGAATCTCAGACAGCTGCCACTGGTCGGAGCGCTGGGCGCTGGATTTTTATTTCTGCCGGGTTTCTGGGAAATCAATCTGGACGCCCGCGCCACGCTGGTACCGATCAATCTTTCGAACACCGGCCAGCCGCCGGCCAGCTGGTATTCCCTGGGCTATCACCTGGGCGCGCTTTTGCCCGTGGGCGAGGGCGATCATGTCTTCGGTTTTTACCTGGGTTGGTACCATTACTTCATGACCGTGCCCGACAACAGCTACGGCATGCCCCGGCAGGGCCTGAGCAATATTTCAGGGCCGCAGCTTATCGTGAACATGCGCTACCGGCCGCTGGGCGCGCTGGGGTGGTCGGCGTATTTCAAATATGCGCCGCTTTCCGACACCCTGGAATCACTCGATCTCTTGAAATTCCAACACCACGATGTGACAGTGGGCGTGACTCACGACCTGCCCTGGTTTGCGCGTCAAACCCGCCGGCCGGCGCTAGCCCTCGAAGCGGGATTTTTAAGTCTTTCGCTGGGCAAAGTGGACATGACCGAGTCGCATGCCTCGCTGGGATTTATCTATCCGCTTCTTTAGGTTAACAATCGGCTTAACACTTTTTATTTAGCTAATGATTCCTGCTATATAGGGGGAAGATGCTGATTTCCCAGGGCTAATGCACTGCGGTATACTATATCAATGTTGGTCCGGGCCGCAAAGCGACGAAGCCTTTTACTGTGTTGTATCGTCCTGCCCTATCTGCTTTTGTGCGGTTGCTATACTTCGATCGGCCCGCTCAATCCGGCGCCGCCACCCCAGCCAGTCTTCTCCGCTCTTACGATGAACATCGCCACAGATCATGTGTTTCCGAACACTGCGGTTACCCAAGGTACGCCGCTCACGCTCTGGTTTCAAAATACCGCGGTGGGCGTCGATCCGTCGCCTGTGACCTACACCTGCAGCTTCGATCAAATTCCTGACGGCGCAATGGTCAACGCCAGCGACTGCAGTCAGCTGCCTGGCACGGTGAGTTTTTCGTCGTCAGTCGGAATTCTGACGTGGACGCCAAATCAGTTTGCCATCGGCGCGTATGAGATTCTGGCCACCGCCGTGAACGGCAACAGCAGCGCCGCGCAAATCGTCACGGTCGATGTGCGCCAGCCCTATGCGCAAACCAATCTGCTGGCCGATCTCGATGCCAACTTCGGAAACATTCGCGGCGTAGCCTTCAACCCTCAGGCAAAATGGCGCGATCTGACCAACAACGGTTTTGACGGCGTGCTCACCGGAATGCTGGCAACGTTAACCAGCGGTTTTAGCGGCGCGCCTTATAGCATCGCTTACGACGGCGCTCTGGGCCGCGTTGATTTCGGCGCCACCTTGATTCCCCCGGCTCGAACCACGATGGCGTTTTCGACCTGGATCGCGCCAAAAAGCGCGACTACCGGAAGCACTGTCATTTTAGGAAATGGCGGCGAAAACGGTAACGGCTTTGCGCTCACTCAGTCCGCCCTGGCCCCTGGAAGCGTGGAGCTGCGGGTTGGAAGCAAGAGCTACTCCGCCCTAGTCGTGGGCGATGCGCCTACCGCGTACTGGCGGCTGGGCGAAAGTTCCACGGCGAGTCCTGCCGTAGATGCAACGGGAAACGGCCATACCGGAACCTATAACGGGGCCGTCACGCTGGGTGTTGCCGGAATGGGCGCTGACCCGGGCCAGACCGCGGCCACCATCACGAGTAACGCGACCAATATGAGCTTTACCCGAATCCCATTGGCGGCAGGCCTGACGCTCGAGGCCTGGATCAATACGACCGACTCCTCTGCCGGAGTGGCGTTTGCGGGCAACGCAAAAAATTCCATTTTCGGCGATACCAATGCCGCGGTTCATCTGGGCTTTGGCATCGAGTCAGGTCTGGTGACCTACCGGCACTTTGACGGCGCGTTGTGGCAGGTCGTGCAATCGGGCCATACCGTCGACGACGGCAATTGGCATCATGTCGCCGTCGAGCACAACAGCGCAACCGGCCTTGCCAACATCTTTGTCGATGGCGTGCTGGACGGTGCGCTGGTCATAACCTACTCCGTGGCTTCGGCCGCCGTAAGCGTAGTAGGCGGAGGCAACGGCGGAACCGATTTTTTCAACGGCTCGATCGAAGAGGTGGCCGTATTTCCCACGCCGCTTTCGGCCGCGAAGATTCTGACGCATTTTCAGGCGGGTCGTCCCATGTACAAAGACCGTATTCTCGCCGATCAACCCGTCGCCTATTGGCGCCTGGGTGAATCGGGAAGCGGTATGCCTGCCGCCGATGTTTCGGGTCAAAGTAATAACGGCGTCTACACCGGTACGGGAATGACGATGTCGAATCTGGGGGCGGTTACCGGAACCAATACCAATAGCGACGACGGAAACACGGCGGTTGGTTTTGACGGCACCGGCAATGGCTGGGTGAACATCAATTCCAGCGCGTCGCTCAAGCCTGCGGCCACGGTAAGCGTCGAAGCCTGGGTATACTTCACCGGCGCGGCATTTGCCGCCGAAAATCCCATAATGGCAAAGTACCCGGGTGCTACCGGTTATCTTCTTGATCTGGTAAACGGCACGCCGCAATTTTTTGTAAAAGGCACGACCAGCCCAACCGTCATCAGTACGGCTGGGCTACTGCCCAAAAATGTCTGGGTTCATATGGCGGGAACCTACGACGGCACCACGATTCGTTACTATCAGAATGGCGTGCTTTCAGGTTCGCAGGCCTCGACGGGCGCGATTACCCAGGACAATACAGCGGCGACTATCGGAGCATATCTTAACGGACTGCATCCATTCCAGGGCTATATCTCAGAGGTCGCGGTCTACAACTACATGCTTACGCTCGATCAGATCCAGGCCCGCGTCAATGCCAAAGCGGGCGTCGTTTGCCGCTCGCGGACCACCTTTGCCAACGGTGTCCGGAATTTCGTTTCCGGTCTCTGGGATGGCACGACCCTGACCATGTTTGTCAACGGCCGCAGCGAATGCTCGATTTCCGGCGTCGGCACCTTCACCACGCCGGCCACCAATTTGGTCGCGGGCGCCGCCGCCGCGCCAAGCAAGGAGTGGGCGGGCTCGATGGGCGATCTTAGAATATACAGCAGCGGCGCGACCACCGATCCGCTGACGAACTTTGTCGCCACCGCGCCGCGCTTTCAAGGAACCTCGACGGGAAACATCGTCACCAACGGGCTCGTCTTCAACGTCGATGCCGCCAATGCCCGCGGGGGAACGTTGCCCTATGCCAATGGCTGCGCCACCAACGCCGGCACCTGGCCCGATCTTGCTTCACACGCCATCGACGGCGCGCTCATGAACTTTGTCAGCACCGACTGCTCGGGCGGCGCGGCCGATGGTTGGCAGGGTAGTGGCAGCTCGACTAATCCCTACCGGCTTGTGTTTGACGGCGTCGATGACCACGTGCTCTTTCGGGTTCTCGCGTTTTTGCCTCAGGCCGCGGGCACGCGCACTCTTGAAGCCTGGATCAAGCCAGCCAACGCCGCCGCGGCCGGCGGTACAATCATGTGCCTTGGCGATGGTGGAGCGGTGAACCAGCAATTCTGCCTCGAATACGCCAGAACGGGGGGCGCTGACCCGATTTTTTCGGACGCCATAAATGCAGGCAACGGTATTTCAGTCACCGATGCGAAAGTGGGGGCACTGAACGCGTGGAGCCACGTTGCCTTCACTACCGATGCCCTGAAGAACTGGGTTTATTATCTAAACGGCGCTGCCCAGGCCAGCGGCACGTTTCCCACGGCCATCAACACTTCGCTGGGCCAGCTCAAGATCGGCAACCGCACGGACGCGGTGAACTTGCCATTTGCCGGCTCGGTGGCCAAAGCAGCCATCTACAATCGCGTGCTCACGCCCGCCGAAATCTCGCAGAACTGCAGCGCCCTGGTTTCAAGATTTTCAGGCGCCGTGTGCAATTGATCGCGCTGCCTTCAGGTGGGAAAAGCCCAGCCCGCTTTCTTTGACGACTTCACCGACATCCTGCGCAGCTTGATGCGCTTGAAGAACGCCTCGGGTGGCACGGCGATTTCGGCGGGAATGGCGCCGGTGCGTGTGATTTCTCCGGCCGCCAGCATCTGGGCCGCGACTGCTGGAGGCGAGCCCGTATCGATGTCCAGACCCACGCCCCAGGCGGGCATGCCCGCCGTGTGCAGGTCGCTGACGATGGTGACCTTCTTGCCGTTCTTGGTGCCCTTCACGATGGCGCGCACGACCTCGTACTGCTTGAGCTTGCCCACCTGTTTTGGCGTGGGCTGCGACATCGCGACCTTGTTGACCACGTCGATGGGCCGCACTTTCGTGCCGCCGGCCACTTCGATCAGCTCGTGCGAGCCCATGCCCATGTCGCGCAGAAAGCGCACGCGGTCGGTGAACTCAGGGTCAAACGCGATCTTGAAGCTGCACTCGCGGCAGCCCTTGCTCTTGAACGAAAGCGGCAGCGTGGCCACCTCGGAGTGAATCGTGTACATGGGCCGGCGCACGCCGATGGGCGGTGGAAAACGATGCGGCACATCACCCGACATGGGGCTGACGAATTTAAATTCGCCTTTCGTATAGACGGCGGGCTCAAAAGAGAATTCCTCGAGAATCGTCTGTAGCGAATAGGCCACGGCCAGCGCCGGTACGGGCTGATAGCGGGTCTGGTCCATCGAGCCCACGCGCGTGTGAATTTCGGTGACGGTGTCGAGCTGGTCGGCGCCATAACGCGAAAGAATATTGGTGATGCCTGGAGCCGCGCCCATGCCCAGCAGCGCCGTGCGCCCGATTTGCGCAAAACGGTCGTTGAGCTCGAGCTGCTTGCGGGTGACGTGAAACAACCCGCCCAGGTCGATGTAGTGGGACCTGAGCTGCAGCGCAATTTCCATGACGTCGATATTGAGCTGATACTGAGTGGCGTTGATGACGACGAAGGCGCCGGCCAGCGCGCGCGCGGCCTCGGCGTGATTTTTGACGTCAACCCGCACCGATTTTACGCGCGGGTCGTCGAAGGCCGCGGCCTGAGCCGCCGCTTTCGACGCATCATAATCGGCAATCACGATTTCCGTGTTCGAGTCTTTCGGGCAGGTTTCGACCAGGTCGCGCACGGTAATGCGCCCCATGGCGCCGGCTCCGCCGACGACGATGTATTTCACAGCAGATTTCATTGATGTGGCAGCTTTCTGTTTTTGTACGGATACCAATAGGTCTTGGCTTCCATGACATAATCCATATGCACGTGCTTGGGTTCGCGAAACGCGTCCAGGCCTTCTTCGCCCAGCTCTCGGCCCATGCCGCTCCAGCGCATGCCGCCAAAGGGTGCGGCGTCGTTGTCGGTTAATGGATCATTGATCCAGAACGTGCCGGCCTTGATGTTTTCCATGGCGCGCATGGCGATTTCCAGATTATTCGTATAGATGCACGCGCCCAGGCCGTACTTGGAGTCGTTGGCCATGAAGATGGCTTCGTCGGCGTCTTTAGCGACGGTGATCGACAGCACCGGCCCAAAGATTTCTTCGGTCGTGGGCAGCGAGCCATGCTTCACGTTCACCAGAATCGTGGGCTCGAAATAATGTCCCTTCAAGCCGCCGGGCTGGTAGCGTTTTCCGCCCAGCAGAATTTTGGCGCCTTCCTTTACGGCCTGCGCCACCTGACGCTCGACCAGATCCGCGGCTGCGCTTGAAATCAGCGGGCCCACGTCGGTGTCGGTCTTGGCGGGGTCGCCAACTTTCACGCTTTTCACGTGTTTCAAAAGACGTTCGACGAACTCGTCGGCGATGTCTTTGACCAGGTAGATTCGCTTGGACGACGTGCACACCTGACCTGCGTTCAGCAGTCGCGCCCAGGCCACGCCCGGTACCGCGACATCAAGATTTGCGTCGGCAAAAACAATGAAGGGGTCCACGCTACCCAGCTCCAGATTCACTTTCTTTAAATTCTGACCGGCGACCGAGGCAATGCGGCGGCCCACCTTGCTGCTGCCGGTAAACGCAATCAGATCGACTTTCGGATGCGCGATCAGCGCTTCGCCCGTGGCTTCGGCACCAGTTACCACGTTCACCGCGCCGGGGGGCAGAACGTCGTACACCTTCGCGAGCAGAAGATTGGTTAGCGGATTCTGGTGCGGCGGCTTGCACACGATGGTGTTGCCCGCAGCCAGCGCGGGTGCGACCTTCCAGCTCATGAGTAGCAGCGGAAAGTTGAACGGCACGATGGCCGCGACCACGCCGAACGGTTCTTTGATCGTGAAGTTCACTTGATGAGGCGCCACGGGAGGCACCGAGTTGCCATAGCTGCGGCGCGCGACTTCGGAATAATATTCAAAGCACGCGGCGACCCATTCGATGCAGTCAAACGACTCGCTGATGGGTTTGCCCGTCTCAAGCGTCATCAGATGCGCAAGCTCGCTTTCCATCTTGCGAATGCGCGCGCCCATTTCGCGCAGCAGCTTGGCTTTTTCGGCGCCCGGCGTTTTCCACCAGGCATGCTGCGCGGCCGCCGCGGCGCCGACTGCCGCATTCACGTCTTCGGCATCGCACTCCGGCACGGTGCCGAGCAGCTCCAGGGTCGCCGGGTTTCTGATCTCGCGCGTGGCCTTCGAACGAGAACTGACCCATTCGCCGCCAATCAATAGTTTCTGTGTGCCTTTCAGTTCCATTTCGCCTCCGGGATTAAATCTCTAGTGGTGTAAAGTCGCGCAGTCGACTCCAGCGGCTTCGCCGGGTAGCGCGAATCATGGGCGGGGGGGGCCGCGGGATTTGCGTCAGTAGCCTTCTCGTCGACACCGGGACAAAGAATGACGCCAATCACGATGACGATCAGGCAAACCCACTGCGACTTGGTGATGGCCTCTTTCAAAATCGTGGCGGCGTACACCAGCGTGACCACCGGATATGCCCCGGTAAGAGGCGAGACCACCGAAATCGGCCCGGCCTTCGAGGCCACCAGCACGCCCAAATCACCGCCGGCCAGCATGCACATGGGCAGTGCGGAATGCTTTACTTCCTTGATCGAATGCCCGCCTTCGCGGCGTTTCAGCAAGACGTAAATTCCCAGGGCAATGGCTTCGCCCATCGTATTGAACACGGTTAAATTCACGTCATCGGCGCCTGGCATGCTGTACGCATATTTAACTATGGTTTGGTCCACGCCCCAGAACAGCACAGTCAGCAGCGAGAACATGACCCAGCGGTTGCCGTCAAACTTGGCCGTTGGGTCGCGCGGCGCCCAGGATAGCCCGATGCAGCCTGCGATGACCAGACCCACGCCGATGTTCTGCGACAGCTGAAGATGTTCGGATAGAAAAATGCGGGCTAGCAAAACGACTAGCGCGGGATAGGCCGCCGACAGTGTGCCGATAATCGCGATGGGCCCCGAGACGATGGCCTCGAAATAAAAGGCCCAGCCGATGCCATCGAGCAGGTAGGCGCCAAAGCCGGTGAGGGCGAAATTCAGGCTCTCGTGCGTCACGAGCGGTGGATGCGGGTGCGTGAAGAAATAACCCAGGTTCACGGCAGCTTTTGCGAAAATGAAATACAGACAGTAGCGCGCGGGTGGAATTTCAGAAATCCACTGCTTCACCAGACCCTGGCCAATACCATAGAGAAACAGCGCCAGCAGCGATGGCAAAAGCCAGGTCAGAGTCGATGTGTTCATGCGCGCACCTTAGCCGATTTCCATCGCAAAACCAGTGAGAGTTGAGGGCAGGTTCATCGTGCGGCGAGTCATGAAAGTGGCTCGATATTTTTCATGTTTAGCCGATTTGAGCCTTGATCCCTGAGAAAATCCGTTCGATAAGTGGTTTCGCGAAAGTTCCGACCAAGGTCGACACCGTAATCATTGGCGCCGGCCTGAGCGGGCTTGCGACGGCCTACGAGCTGAAAAAAGCCGGCGTGCCCTTTCAGATTCTTGAGCTCACGCCTCGCATCGGCGGGCGCGTGCGCACCGTACGCTACCAGCGCCCCGGCGAACCCGAACTTTACGCCGACTCCGGCATGGAAGAGTACTGGGAAAGCAACCCCGCGGTAAAGATGCTCAAGGAGCTGGGCCTCAAAACCCGCAGCGACTTCGCGGCCTCAAGCCTGGTGCTCGATAAGAAGCTCGAAATCCTGGGTGCCGGCGAAGACACCGAAAGTTTCCTGAAAAGAATTTTTTCGACTGACGACCTGGCAAGTCTTGAAGCTTTCAAAACCAAGATCGGGCCCATGATCGCCAAAATACGCAGCGGTGAAGCGATTCCGGCTGATCTGATGAAGCTCAAGGACGTGGCGTTTTCGCAGTGGGTGACCCAGCAAGGCGTGCCCAAGCGCGTGGCCGAGTGGATTCGCATATCGATCGAATGCGAAATCGGCACGGGCTGGGACCGGCTTTCGGCGCTGGACGGCATTGCCGAGTTTCATATTTTTCTGGGCAAGGGCGAACCCAGCTACCGCGTCGTGGGCGGCAACGAAAAATTCACCGATGCGCTGTCGAAAACCGTGGGCCATGACCGCATCAGCGTGAACACGCGCGTGAACCGCATCGAAACCAAGGGCGACGAGGTTTTCGTCACCTATCTGGATCAGGCGACCAACCACTCCGGCGTCGTGCGCGCCAAACACGTGGTGAGCACCATACCTTTGTACCGCCTTTTTGAGGTGCAGTTCGTGCCCGCGCTGTCTGACCTCAAGCGCCAGGCCATTGCCGGTCAAACCTGGGGTTCGTATTTCAAAGCGCATATCTTCGTGCCGGCCGGTGCCAAGCGTTTCTGGTCGAAAAACAACACGCCTTACATGCCGATCTTGTCGGATTCCGAGCTGGGCGTGATTTACGAAGGCAATCCCGATCAGGAAACCAAGACCAAGATCGTGTCGCTGCTGGTGACCGGCGATAATGCCGAGTCGTTCAACATGTTGCCGCTGGACCGCGTGCGTGAGACGATCAAGACAAGTTTTGACCGCCTGTGGCCGGGCTTTTCCGCCGAGATCAAGGACATCGAGTTTTATCGCTTTCATCCGCGTGCGATTGCCAGCTGGCCGGTAGGGCGCTCGCGCTACGACGACCTTTCGAACGAAGTGCGGCGTCCCGAAAATCACGTTTATCTGGCCGGTGACTTTACCGAGGGCACGCATTCGAGCGGCGCTTTTGAATCGGCCTATCGTGTTTCGCGGCAAATCATAGCCGATGAGCGCGGGCTCGCCCCGCAGCGTCTGGGCCATGGCAAAAAGCGCGAGCCGCAGCGGCAGAACGCGGCGACGCATGAATAAGAATATATGGCGAAAGTACTGGCTAAGAAGCGTTGTGGTTGGGCTACGAGTGATCCGCTTTATCTTGAGTATCACGACAAGGAATGGGGCAGGCCCGTTCATGACGACCAAAAGCTCTTCGAGTTCCTCATTCTCGAAGGCGCGCAGGCGGGTCTATCGTGGATCACGATACTCAAGAAACGTGATCACTACCGGAAGGCTTTCAGCGGCTTCGATGCGCGACGGATCGCGCGCTATGATTCGAAGATAGAAGCCAGGCTTCTGATCAACGCCGGTATCGTGCGCAACCGGCTCAAAATAAGTTCCACGATTACCAATGCCCGGGCGTTTCTAGCCGTGCAAAAGGAATTCGGCTCTTTTGACAAATACGTCTGGAGCTTCGTAGGCGGCAAACCCAAGATCAATCGGCCAAGTGGGCTGGGCGGCGTTCCCGCCACGACGCGTGAGAGCGATGCGATGAGCAAGGATCTCAAAAAACGGGGATTTCGTTTTGTGGGCTCGACTATCTGCTACGCGTTTATGCAGGCGTGTGGGCTGGTAGACGACCACACGCGGGAATGCTTTCGCGCAAAAAGAGGGGCCTGTACTGAAGATTTGTACTGAGATCTTTTGCTGTGGCCGTGGCTGAGGCTCCGGTCTGCATTTGGAGTCTTTCGTCTGGGGGCCACTTGCACCTGACCCATGCCCCGTTCTTATTTCATACTAATAATATCAACTATTTACTAAAAAGTAATAATTACAAGGTATTGCTGCTGAGATTTCTTGGTTGGGGTATTGTTCAACGCATTGCGTCATGTTACTGATCCCGTCATATGAAGAACCTACTCAAGCTTGTTGTGGCCGCATCGTTTCTTCTGTCCTCGCTTAGCGCGTTCGCGCTCGATTCAAAGCAAGCGCAGCGGGTAGCTTTCGAGGCCATGCTGGCTGAGCTCAAGACTCACTACGGCATGATCAAGTTCAAGGAAGAACATTTCGGAATCACTTACGACCAGGTTGAGCAGAAGTATCTGCGGCTGATCGATACGGCAACGACGCTTGAAGAAGACGCGGGCCTGCAACCTAAAGTAGCGCGCGATATTCTTGCGCCCGAAGAATTTCGGCAGATGATGATCGGCTTTGCGGCTGAGTTTAAAGATGGTCACACCAATATCCTGCGCCAGACCAAAAATGCGTGGACTCTTGGCATTCGCACGGCCGCAATCGACGGCCACCTTTATGTGGTGGGCTTCAATAAGACCTTTTTCAATCCCAACTCGACCTATCCGCCGCT
>JACQAW010000239.1 GCA_016194725.1 Deltaproteobacteria bacterium | reverse complement strand
ACCGAGTGCTGCGTGGGCTTGGTCTTGAGCTCGCTTGCCGCTACAATGTATGGAACCAGTGTTACATGCACATAAAGAACGTTCTCGTGGCCCACGTCGCCCTTGATCTGACGAATGGCTTCCAGGAATGGCAGGCTTTCGATGTCGCCAACCGTACCGCCAACTTCGATGATCGTAAGATCGGCGTCTTTGGAGGCGCTGAGAATATTCTCTTTGATCTGGTCGGTGATATGCGGAATCACCTGCACCGTCTTGCCCAGATATTCCCCGCGGCGTTCTTTCTGAATGACGGTGTCGTAAACTTTGCCGGTCGTGAAATTGTTTTCGCGCGTCAGCGTGCAATGCACGAAGCGCTCGTAGTGGCCAAGGTCGAGGTCGCATTCCGAGCCGTCTTCGAGCACGAAAACTTCGCCATGCTGAAACGGGCTCATCGTTCCGGGATCGACGTTGATGTAAGGGTCCATCTTGATCATCGTGACTTTCACCCCGCTGCTTTCGAGCAGAAAGCCGATGCTGGAAGAGGCAATGCCTTTTCCGATCGAGGAGAGAACACCACCAGTTACGAAAATAAATTTCTTACTTTTGGAACCCTTCGCCATAAAATCACACTAGCATCGCGCGACGCGCAATTTCAAGGTCTTCATGCGTGTCCACGCCGACGGTCGCGCGATCAGCAAACGCCACTCCGATGGGAATTCCGTGAAAAAGCGCACGCAATTGTTCGAGTGATTCACCGGCCTCCCAGGGGGTTGGCGGCAAGCTTGCGAACTTCAATAGAGTTTCCCTCGTATAAACGTAAACTCCCAGATGATGGCGAGGCGCGACTTGCGCAAAGTCTGACGGAACCGCTCCGCGGGAATAGGGAATTGGAAACCGCGAAAAATAAACTGCTCGCGAGTCTGCGGCCACCAGAACCTTCACGACGTTCGGGTTTTTCAATAGCCCTTCGTCACCCAGCGGGGCGGCCGGGGTTGCCATTGAAAAGCGACCGCTGCGCACCAGCTCTAGGCTGCGTTCGACAGAAACAGGATCGAGCAAGGGCTCATCGCCCTGGACGTTTACGAATATCGCTTCACTTCGTGAGCGGGCGACAAAGGCCACCCGGTCGGTGCCGGAATTGAGGGTCTCGGGCGTCATTAACGCTTCGCCGCCGAACTTTGATACTGCGTCCACGATGCGTTGGTGGTCGGTGGCCACGACAACCTTATCCACGCCCTTCACCTTTTTGGCTCTTTCGTAAACGTGCTGGATCATGGGTTTGCCATTGATGTCAGCTAGCGCTTTTTCGGGCAGCCGGGTGCTTCCCAGGCGGGCGGGGATTACGATGCAGACGGATTGTTGTGCCATGCAAATTGTTCTAGCACACAGGTTCGGGTACCGGAACCGGTGGCGTTCACCGTTCACCGGACACAGGGTACCGGCCACCGGAAAACATGGTGTCAAACAAATTGACACCTGCCCTATTTCCCTGCTTGAAATTAAGCCATCTCAAGCTCAGATGCCCTATAATGCCCCCGGCACACCGGTTGCATTTACCCCTGTTAATAGAGTTGCAGAGTTGTTGTGGAGTGAGAGTAAATTTATGAAAAAAGTTGAGCTGATGGCAGTTGTACTTGCCGTATTCCTTGGTTCCGTTCCATTCACCGCGCACGCGCGCAACTGTGAGCTTCCCCATGAACAGATTCAGATGAAGTGCGGCGGCGACAGCGCCAACACCTTTGATGCCGAATCGGCCTCAGGCCTCGAGACGCGCAAAAAGTCGGCTCGCGACCTGCTAAAAGCCTACCGCGAAAAGGCCCAGGTTTACGGCGCCATCGTAAAGAAGGCCAACGACGATTACCGCCAGTACATCGCGCTTAAGAACCAGAATCGCGATGAAGCCGCCGGCGAAGCCCTGGCCAGCCGCCAGAGCCGCTGATCAGTTACTGTTGAAGTTGACGCCTTTTGCCCCGCCAGGCCCTGAGCTGCTGCCTTTTTTGGCCGGCTCGTCGGCCGGAATCGTGGGATCAGGGGGCGCCTCGTTTCCCAGCAGCCCGCCCGTGCTTTCAGTGTGCTCGCAGACATCCGCGATGTCCGTCATTCCGTAATAAGGTTTTCCAGATCCGTCCTGCGGCACGCAGGACTGCGTGGCTCCATAAGATTTGCCCTCGGTAGCCGCATGCGACAGCGCCTTGCTCTTGGACTTGATTGCGTCCTCCACCAAAGACTGCGCCCTCTTGTCGTGCGCCATTCCCAGCTTGCGTATGATGTATTCCCTGGTTTCCGGATAAACTGAGCGGGAATATTCCGCGATCATCGCGTTCACCGAATCGACATTGCACATGTCGAACTCAAGCATCTGAGCCGCTCGATGACGAATATAGGCGCAGCCGTGCTCGCGCAATACCCTGCGATAAAACTCATGCTGCCGCTTCCAGGTGCCAAAACAGCGGTATTCGACAAGCAGGCGAGCCTGCGATGGCATGTCGACTTTGGCATCCATCACATATCTTTCGGCTTTATCAACGGTGAACTGGCGGTTGATGTTCATCAAGGTCGTCAGCTCCTTGAACGAGTTCTGGCTGTCCAGAGTCGTGGGAACTTTGACCGGACCGGTACTCGGAATGGCGTCGATAATCGAGGTCATGTTCGCGCACGAAGGCAGCGCACTTTTTGCGGGCGCACTGCCCGGCGTGGGATCAGGAGCCGGGGCCGCGGAAGAGGCCGCCGCTGGCGCGACAAACATGGGATCAGAGATGACATTTGAGGCTGCCGCCGAAGACGGCGCGGCAGCTGACGGAACAGGAGCTGCGGTGGAAACAGGCGCGGCAACTGGCACAGCGACCGCAGCAGGCGCCGCCGCTGCCGGTTTTGCCGGCTCACTCGACGCGGCAGCAGCAACGGGAGCGGCCACCGCATCAGGCGGCGCGGCTTTCGCCGGGCGGCTTTCCCAGATCCAGATGCTAAAAAAACCCCAAATTACGACAAGAAAAAAATCAAATGGCCGCATCGATTTCAGGCCTCCAGATTCCCTTCCATTCTTTCAGACGAATTTTCGGCTTGGCGACAGTCTTGTCGTGGGTGGTTGCGACGTCAACGTCGGGCGGCAGCTCGGGGTATTCGATCAGCGCGAAGGTCAGACTCACCACGGTTCCGAGATTTTCAACGCTCAGGCTGGTGGCCTCGTTCCAGGTTCCGATATTGAAATATTCCTTGCCCTCGCGATATTGGCGATAGCGAAGCACATGCGTGTGCCCCATGATGACCGCGTGGATTTCGGGGTTTATCTCGAGAATCTTTGCTGCCTCGCGATCGAAGGTGGGAAAAACCGTGACCTCTTTGATGATGTTCAAAGTCGCCTTCAGCCCCGAGTAACGATAACGGCGCTTGAAAATCAGGCTGTCGAGCGCGAACAGAATCAGCCGGCCCAGCGTTTTGAACGCGAAAAGCGTGTCGTTTACCGCCATCCAACGCAGCATGGTCGAAAACGGCTTTACCTTGTCCACGTACGGGCGCTCCATTTTTATCTTGGGCAGGCATTCGGCCACGAACAACGAGCCCCAGGGCAGGTTCAGAATCGGCTCGGGCAAACCGCGCGACACGAAGTAGCGCTGCGAATCGAAGCGCGTGGGCCACTCGTGCATGTGGCCATGCTCGACATGAATGCCGTCAAACTCATAATGGCTGTCGAAAAATCTGATGTCATGCCCGACCACCTCGCGCATGTACTGCCGCGGACGTTCAAAGAGCATACCCTGGTCGTGATTGCCCACCAGATAAACGATCGAGTGACCGGGAATCGAGACGAATCTCTTGAGCGCCCGGAAAAACTCGCCGTGCCCTTGCACTATCTGCCTCAGCCCGTCGAGCACGATACGCTCGGTCATCAGATAGGTATGCACCCCTTTATAGTTGATCTGCAGCAGATTGAAGATATCGCCGTTCAGAATCAGCTCCACGTCGGCATCGACATACTCGCCGCCGGAATAAAAATTCAGGAAGGCGATAAAGGCGTCGTCGTGATTGAAGTCTTCCAGAATGTTTCGCGAGCCATCCCTGAAGAAGCGGCCTCGTCCAAGATGAAAATCGCTGACAACGAGCTTGAGCTTGCGGCGTGCCGCGCTCATGCAGCCTTTTTCTCGGCGATGTAAACTTTGTTGCGGCTTGCGCGCTTTACGGCGTACATCGCGCCGTCAGCCGCCTCGATGATGTCCCGCTTGCTCGCGGCATGCTCGGGGCAGTTGGCCACCCCGATGCTTACGGTAAGCCGAATATTAAGCGATTCGCGGGACAGGAACTTGTGCGCCTCGATTTCCGACCGCACCTTTTCGGCAATGCTGCAGGCCACGCTGGCCGACGCTCCGACAAGCAGCGCCACGAACTCGTCGCCGCCATACCGAAAGGCGACGTCGGCCTTGCGAAGCGCCGTTT
>JACQAW010000238.1 GCA_016194725.1 Deltaproteobacteria bacterium | reverse complement strand
TCCGCGTCCGGGGCCACCACCCCGCGTTTACTGGCGGCCTGGTAGACCAGCTCGGTATCCGGCGAAAGCGCGATGAACTGCCGAAAGCTTTTAATCGAGTCGAGGTAATCCTCCAGATAAAGGTACTGGAGCGTGCCTATTCGAAAAAGCGCCTTTTGGGCCAGGCTGCCACGAGGATCGCCGTCGACGAGCTTCTTGAACTCCTCCACGGCCGCCGCGTACTTGTGGTCGCTAAAGAGCCGTTCGGCCAGGATATAATGACTCTTGCCGGCGGGCGCATTACAGCCCGCCAGAGCCACGAATAATACGAGCTTAGTGAAGCGCTTCAGAGTCAGACGAGCCGTTCGGCATGCTCGTGGAACCGGCAACCGGGGCTGCTGCTCCACCATCTCCACTTTCATCTTCTTCCTTGTCCGCCAGATGCTCTATGCCGACAACGCTTTCGCCGTCGTTCATGTTGATAAGACGCACGCCCTGGGTATTTCTACCCATCGCGCGAATCTCGGACATGTTGATTCGAATGGTCTGTCCCTTGTTGGTAATGACCATCAGATCGTCTTTATCCGTTACCGATTTCGTGCCCATAACCAGGCCCGTCTTGTCGGTACTCTTCATCGTTATAATCGAATTCTTGTCGGTTGGATCAAGGGCTTCGACTCCGACGATAATATCGCCTTCGTCCAGCTCCATGCCCTTCACTCCGCGAGCGCTGCGTCCCATTGGTCTGACGTCATCTTCGCCAAAGCGAATGCTCATGCCGCCCTTTGAACACAGAAACACATGCTGTTTGCCGTTGGACAGCTTTGCTGCCCAGGTAGCTCAAAGACGTGGTCTTGAACATGTTCGAAACGAAATCCTCGTCACCAGTCGTAATTCCACGAACGCCTTTGCCGCCGCGGCGCTGACTGCGATAAATGGACGGGCTCGAGCGTTTTACGTAACCGGTATGCGTTATCGCAACAATCATCTCTTCATCCGAGATAAGGTCTTCGGCGTTGATGTCGGCGCCGGCAGCCTCGATAATCTCGGTGCGGCGCTTGTCGCCGTAGGTTTCCTTGATTTCGGTGAGCTCTTCAGAAACGATGTCGAGCACTTTCTGGTCCGAGCCCAGGATGGCCTTCAATTCGCCAATCAAGGCCAGAACTTCCTGATACTCGGCAATAATCTTGTCGCGCTCCAGACCGGTCAGGCGCTGAAGGCGCATGTCCAAAATAGCTTGCGCCTGAAGCTCGGAGAACGCGTATCTGCGCATCAAGCCGCTTCGGGCTTCGTCCGGGCTGCGTGCCGCTTTGATCAGAGCCACGACATCGTCGATGTTCTCGACGGCTTTTTTCAATCCTTCCAAAATATGCGCGCGCGCTTCGGCCTTTTTGAGGTCAAAAATCGTGCGGCGTACGATGATTTCGCGACGATGCGCCACGAACGCCTGAAGCATTTCCTTGATGTTGAAAACCTTGGGCTGACCGTGGTGCAAAGCCAGCATGATAATGCCAAAGCTATCCTGCATCTGGGTAAGCTTATGCAGGCGATTGAGCACGATTTCTGAGCTTTCGCCTTTTTTCAGCTCGATCACAATGCGCATGCCCGTGCGATCAGATTCGTCGCGCAGGTCTGAAATGCCTTCAATGCGCTTGTCGCGCACCAGATCGGCTATCTTTTCCACCAGCTTGGCCTTGTTCACCTGGTAAGGCAGCTCGGTAACGATGATCGCTTCCTTGTCGCCCTTCTTGGTGCTTTCGATCTTGTGCTTGGCGCGCATTTGAATAACGCCCCTGCCAGTGCGGTAGGCCGAACGAACCCCGTCCATGCCACAGATATAACCGGCGGTGGGGAAGTCGGGGCCTTTGATGAATTCGCAGATCTCTTCGATCGTGATTTTTGGATTCTTCACCATCGCCAGAAGTGCATCGCAAACTTCGGTAAGATTATGCGGCGGAATATTGGTCGCCATACCCACGGCAATTCCCGTGGTTCCATTTACGATAAGGTTCGGAAACTTCGACGGCATGACCAGCGGCTCGCGCAGAGAGTCGTCATAGTTTGGGCCGAAATCGACCGTTTCCTTGTCAATGTCGCCCAGCATCTCATCGGTAATGCGAGCCATGCGAATTTCGGTGTAGCGCATTGCCGCCGGGCTATCGCCGTCAACCGACCCGAAGTTGCCCTGGCCGTCAATGAGCGGATAGCGCAGCGAAAAGTCCTGCGCCATGCGCACAATAGTGTCGTACACCGCGGTATCGCCGTGCGGATGATATTTACCGATGACGTCCCCGACCACGCGGGCAGATTTCTTGTACGGCTTATTGTACGAGTTTCCGAGGTCATACATGGCGTACAGCGCCCGTCGATGAACAGGCTTCAGGCCATCCCTGACATCCGGCAGCGCGCGGCCCACGATTACGCTCATCGCATAGTCGAGGTATGCTCCACGCATCTCATCTTCGATATTCACCAACACATTATTTTTTTCGACGACAGGCTGATCCATGACTTACAAAGTCCCTTCCTGAAATCTTACCAACGTACCAGGGCCGAGCCCCACGTAAAGCCGCTGCCAAAAGCGACCATCGCGACCAGCATTCCTGGTTTCAATTTCCCTTGAGCGACAGCTTCCGAGAGTCCGATCGGAATCGTGGCCGCAGTCGTGTTTCCGAAGCGTTGAATCGTATTGAAGACCTTGTCTTCAGACAAACCCAGGCCCTTGGCCACCGCTTCGTTAATTCTTAAATTTGCCTGGTGCGGAACCAGCAGATCGATATCCGAAAGCTCTTTCCCGGCGCTTTCCAAAGATTCCGCCAGTACTTCCGGCATGCGTCTGACCGCATTGACGAAAACCGCTTTACCGTTCATCTGCGGAAAAATTCGGCCGTCATCAATCATCTCGTGCGTCATGCGCGTCGGATGGAACGAACACCCTGGTGCTTCCAACCACAGCTCTTTGGCAAAGTTGCCGTCGGCATGCAGTTTTACGGAAAGAATGCCGCTTTCATCGCCGGCCGGAGCAAGTCCCACCACGGCAGCGCCAGCCCCGTCGCCGAACAAAACCGAAACGTCGCGTCCGCGGGTATTGAGCTCAAGGCCGCGCGAGTGCATCTCGGCGCCGATAACCAGAATTTTCTTATATTGCCCCGTGCGAATCAGGGCGTCGGCCATCGAAAGGCCATAGAGAAAGCCCGTACACTGGTTACGAATGTCCATTGCTGGCACGCCGGGCATTCCCATCTTCGCCTGAAAAAAGCAGCCCGTGCCGGGAAACTCGTGGTCCTGGCTCAGCGTCGCGTACAGGATAAAATCGATCTCGCCTTTTTGAACGCCGGCCGCGGCAAGCGCCCGCGTGCTTGCTTCAACGCCCAGATCGGCGTTTGTAACGCCCGCATCGACAAAATGTCTTTCCTTAATGCCGGTACGCTGCTGAATCCACTCGTCTGTGGTGTCGATGCCATAGTTCTTTACCAGGTCATCGTTGGTCACGACCCGGGGGGGGACGTAGTAGCCGACTCCGAGAATTTTGCTGCGAAGCTTAGACATCGAGATTTCTCACTCTCAGCGCATTTTCTTCGATGAACTGGCGGCGCGGCTCAACCTGATCGCCCATGAGCACCGAGAAGATGCTGTCGGCTTCGACTGCGTCTTCCACGGCCACTTTAAGAAGTGTGCGGCGGGTCGGGTCCATGGTCGTTTCCCAGAGCTGCTCTGGATTCATTTCGCCAAGGCCTTTATAGCGCTGAATGTAGTTGCCTCGCTTTGAGGCTTCCAGAACCTTGACAGCCAGCGTTTCGACATCCCGAGCCGGCTCGACATCACCGTCGTCGCCCTGGCCAACCGTAAACGGACCTGTGCCGAGCACGTTCATCGCAAGCGAGATCTTCTGCAGCTCTTCGTACTCGGTCGACGACAGGAATTCGTTATTGAGCAGCATGAAATAGCGCGTGCTGTTTTTGGTAATCTCGACCTTCACCTGTTCGCAGTTGTGGGCGTCGTCTTTGAGGTACTCATAGGAAACCTTGGTGATCTCGATATTGTTGTCGCGCGAGGATTTATCGACCTTTTCGAGAATTTTACGCAGCTTGGCTCCGTCCGAGAGCGTTTCGATGGTCAGATTCGCCGCAAGCACCTGTCTCAGGACGGTGGGCTCATAGCGCTTGGCCAGCTTGTCGATAGCCTTTTTGAACTTCAGGCCATTCTTGATGCTGGAAACGAGCTGTGACTGAGGAATCACGGCCGTTGCGGTTCTAACCACCAAACCTTCGAGGCCCGCCGTAAGAAGGTAGTCGTTAAGTTCACTTTCGTTTTTGAGATAACGCTCTTTATTGCCCTTCTTCACTTTGTACAGTGGTGGCTGGGCGATGTAGAGATAACCCCGTTCGACGATCAAAGGCATCATCCGGTAAAAGAAGGTCAGCAACAGGGTTCGAATATGGCTACCGTCGACGTCTGCGTCAGTCATGATCACGACTTTGTGATATCGAAGCTTCGCTATATCGAAATCGTCTTTGCCGATGCCGGCGCCCAGCGCCGTAATCAGGATCTTGATTTCCTCAAACCCGAGCATCTTGTCGAAGCGGGCTTTCTCAACGTTCAGGATTTTGCCCTTGAGGGGAAGAATCGCCTGGTTTTTACGATCGCGGCCCTGCTTGGCCGAGCCGCCGGCGCTGTCACCTTCGACCAGGAAGAGCTCGCAAAGCGCGGGATCTTTTTCCTGACAGTCGGCCATTTTTCCGGGCAGGCCGCCGAAGTCGAGAGCCGTCTTGCGGCGGGTGAGATCGCGCGCTTTTCTGGCCGCGATACGAGCCGTAGCCGAATCAATCGACTTCTGAATTACTTTTTTAGCGACGTGGGGCGTGAGTTCGAAGAAAGCGCTGAGCTTTTCGTTGATGATTGACGAGACAAAGCCTTCAACTTCGCTGTTGCCCAGCTGGGTTTTCGGCTGTCCCTCAAACTGCGGTTCTGGAATCTTGACGCTGATAACCGCGGCAAGGCCTTCGCGAATATCTTCGCCTTGAAGACCTTCCTTGAGATTTTTGAGCATGCCGTTGGTTTCGGCATACTTGTTTACAACGCGAGTAAGCGCGGTTTTCAGACCCGAAACATGAGTGCCGCCTTCGATCGTATTGATGTTGTTGACGTACGAAGAGATGGTTTCGCTATAGCCGTCGTTCCACTGCATGGCGAGTTCCACTGTCACCATGTTTTTTTCCTGGCTGAAGTACACAACCTTGTCATGAAGCTTGTCTTTGCTCTTGTTCATGTACTCGACGAAGCTCACGATGCCTCCCTCGAAGCAAAAAACATGCTTTTTATCGGTACGCTCGTCGACAAATTCGATATTCAGACCGCGATTCAAAAAAGCCAGTTCGCGCAGGCGCGTGGCAAGGGTGTCGTGGTTGAATTCCAGGATCTCAAAAATTTCCGGGTCCGCTTTGAAGGTAATGGTCGTCCCGCGTCCTTCGGCTACGCCGGTCTGCTTCAATGGACCAACTGGTGCGCCCTGTTTATAAGTTTGTTGATAAACCTTACCGGCGCGCAAAACCTCCAGCTTCAGTGTTTCGCTCAGTGCGTTCACGACTGAGACACCTACACCGTGCAGACCGCCCGATACTTTATAGGCGCCGCCCTCTTCGTTGAACTTGCCGCCGGCGTGCAGCTTGGTCAGAACAACTTCGGCAGCCGAGATGCCCGACGAATGCATGTCCACCGGAATGCCGCGGCCGTCGTCTTTAACGCTTACGGAATTGTCGGGATGAACGACCACCTTGATGTTTTTACAATAGTTGGCCATTGCTTCATCCACACTGTTATCCACAACTTCATAAACCATGTGGTGCAAGCCGCGCGCGCCGGTATCGCCGATATACATGCCGGGGCGTTTGCGAACAGCCTCAAGGCCTTCCAGGACCTTGATCTTATCCGCATTGTAATTACTGACATCAGTCCGTGAGGTGGTATCCATTGGCAATTGTCTCCGAAGAAGAGATCTTCCCTTCTCTAACTACAAACGTCTTTCCGATTTGAAGCTCTTCCGTCGTACTTAGAAATACCTGGGAGTCACTCTCTGCCAAATAATCCAATAAGAACTTCCGGCGTCGTGCATCGAGCTCTGAAGAGAAGTCATCGATGAGCAAAATCGGACTTAAACCCTGAAAAGTTTTATAAATTTCGACCTCGGTCAGGCGAAGGGCCAAAACAAGCGATCGAACTTCACCTTGCGAGGCGAACGCCCGTGCAAGGTGCCCCTCCATCGTCATCTCGAGATCATCTCGATGTGGGCCCACGGTTGTGGTGCCCAAGACCTTTTCTTTGGCGCTGGAGGCGTCTAACTTTTTTCTTAAAAGCTGAGCTATAAGTTCTAATGAAACCTGGCTCTGTTGTCCACAGGGAACTTCGTCAAAAATATCCGAAATATATCGAATATTTATGCCCGTATTTTCACCTGAAATTTCCTGGTAATATCGCCTTATTTTGTCCACAGTTTTATCCACACTGTGGATACGGTTGTGGATCATTTTTGCGCCCCAGCTGCAAAGCTCTTCGGTCCAAACTTCGAAGTCATCCGGAAGGCGGCTGGCTCGCCCTTCGGCGACCATCTTTAGGATACGGTTCCTTTGGATAAGGTTTTTTTGGTACCGAACTGCAATATCGGTATGCTCGGGATCGAAGGTCTGGGAAATCTTATCGCACCAGATTCTACGATTCTCCGGAGCCCCGCGAATGATGTCCAAGTCCGTCGGGCTAAAGCTCACCGCTGAAATTTTTCCTACGTACTCGCTCAGAAAGCGTACTGATTTGCCATTAAACGTGGCCTGCTTGCGATTAGACCAGATTTTGACGGCCAGTTGAGCTCTGAGATCGCGATTGTTAACCATCGCCGTCACGCAGCTTTCAGACTCGTCAAATCGGGTGAGTTCGGAATTCTTCGCATTGCGGAAACTGCGCAGAAAGGCAACAAGGCCTATGGCCTCGAGAATGCTCGTCTTTCCTTGGCCGTTCAGTCCTACAATGACATTAAACCGGGGATCGGGCCGGAACTCAGCGTTGTCGTAGCAGCGAAAATTGTAGAGTCTCAGCTGCTCAAGAACCACGATCTAGATTCGCATCGGCATTACGATGTACGTATAGTCGCTTCGGCCAACTGGACGCAGCAAGCCCGGGCTGAGCTTGTCGTTAATGTCGAAGGTTACCTTTTCACTGTCAAGAATCGACAGGCATTCGATGATGTAACGCGCGTTAAATCCAATTTCCACCGGCTCGTCCTTATACTCGGCATCCAGCTCTGCTTTGGCGTCGCCCAGATCCGGGTTGCTCGAAGTAATGATGATTTCGTTTTCACGAAGCGACATCTTTACGCCTCGGCTCTTTTCGTTGGCCAACAAAGAAACTGACCTCAAACTGCCAAGCAGCTCTTCGCGATCAACGGTCACCCGCTTGTCGTTCTTCTTGGGAATAACCTGTTCATAATCCGGGTAATCGCCTTCGATCAGACGGACGAACAACAACGTCTTATTGTGTTTGACCAAAAGATTGCCCTTGTCGAGCACCAGAGAAAAGCTTTCCGCTTTGTCATCAAGAAGGCGGCGAAGTTCAGCCAGGCCTTTCTTTGGAATAATGATGCCTCTTTTAAACTGATCTGAAGCATTGAGAAACAATTCTTTGTCGATGAAAGCCAACCGGTGTCCGTCGGTCGAAACCATTCTCATCAGATTGTTTTCAACGGCTTCGAAATAAACGCCATTGAGGTGATAGCGCGTTTCATCGGTTGAAACGGCAAACAAGGTGCGATCGATCATTTCGCGCGCAGCTGCCGAGTTCACGCTGAGGAAGGATTTATTTTCAAATGATGGGAGCGGGGGAAACTCTTCGGCGCCGAGCCCGACCAGATTGAAGGTGCGTTTGGCACAGGAGATCTCAACCCAGTTGTTTTCTTTCTT
>JACQAW010000162.1 GCA_016194725.1 Deltaproteobacteria bacterium | reverse complement strand
GACGATTGAGACGTTGAAATGTTGACTGAGAGAATGCATCGGAATTTCCGTCAACGGCTTGTCCGGAAAGAGGGGCAAGCTGGCGCCCTCGTAGAGGCTGTTAAATACCGGCTTGTCCTTCGTGATATGGTTCTTCCACTCCGGATTCGTGAAAGCAGGCAGGGTGCCCGCCAGCACCTGACGAACGCTCTCGGGCGTGAAACTCGCGTTGCTGCTCTCGTCGACGATGGCCTGATAGTCCGTGGACTGCACCGGCAACGAGGCACATGCCACGAGAACCTTGCCGAGAAAATTGTGCTCTTCGGCATTGAAGAAATCCACCTGATTGCCGTGAATGACAAGAATGTCATTGGCCGGCTTGCCCGAGCTGCCGCTGGTACCGCCGAGGCTGGCCGCGGCGGCCACGTGACCGAGGTCGCCGAGATGCAAGTTCTCGATCACCGGAATAGCCCCCGGCACCGTACCGATTCGCGGCAGATGGACGCCTGTCCCTGAATGGGCGCTCGTGCCTCCGGAAGACGCAGGCCCTGAGCCGATAAGCACGGCATCGAAGACCTGGATCGGCTTACCGAGCACGCGCCCCAGCTCGGCCAGCATCTCGGGCCGCTTCATCGCCGCGTCGTGGTTGCCGCGCACCTTGATGTATCGTCCGGCCGCGTGGAACTTCGCGATCACGTCATAGGTCGGCTTATGCAGCGAGAGTATTTCGCGCAAGGCCTGCAGATTGACGGCCGTGATGCGCGCGCTCGACGTGCAACGCATTGTCGACCGATCCGCCCCTGTGAAGGTCACTGAAGATCACGTACTTCAGGGTGCTCGACACGCGAAGGACGTTCAGGCCCGGAACCTGGGTTATGTCGGTTTTGCTCGTCCAGCCCGGATACGCCATCGGGATTTCCTTGGCGACGAGGTAGAGCGGGATCAGGTAGCGTCCCGCATTCACGATACAAAGGATCGCGAGGACGGCGATTTCGCCGAGCTCATGAAGCATTCGGATGATCTTCTCGATGAAGGGAGCGGCTTGGGTAGCAAGCCATTTTTCGACCGCGTAAAAAACTCGGCGGGCCGCCGCCGCGGCCTCCTTGAGGATACTCACGAAGTCCTCGCCAAAGGCCACGATCGTGGCGACGAACTTGCGAATGAGCTGTCCACCCTTCTCGTAGATGGCTCCAAGCATTTCGCGCACGCGCTTGCCGAGCGCCTTGACGAAGCCGTAGAACCGCTTGGCCACCGCGCTCGCCTGGTCCGCGATCCAGGCGATCACCAGCTTGAAGCCGTTACTCAACTTGTTGACGAGATAATCCAGAAGCGCTGTGACGGCCGTGTCTGCGAGCGTCGCCACGGCGCTAAGGAGCTGGCCCACCTTTTTGCCGGCATTGAGCACGGCGTTCACGACGCCCTCGACGTAATCCGCACCTTTGCTCAGGGCCGAGCCCATCGCGGCCGCGAAGTCCGCCGCCGATTTGCCCATGGCATCCAGGACCGTCGAAACAGCTTCCTTCAAAGTGGAAAAAAGATCGACGACTTCACCGGCCGCCGCGCCGAGCCCATCGGCCACCGTCGTCGCAGCGCTATGCAGTGCGCCGCCGACGCTGTTAGCGAGATTGCTGAGGAAGCCGTCGGTGGCGGCACCCACCGCTCCACCGGCCTTGAGCAGCGCTCCCGCGCCGGCCAGCCAGTTTCCCAGCTCGGCCAGGTCGCCGCCGGCATCACGGTACAGTCGCATGGTCTTGACGGCGACATCGCGGCTCTGCACGCCAATCCACGAGATAACCTGGAAATGAGCACGACTCTGGAACATACCGGTCAGGACCGCCCGCCGCTTGTCGTCATCGTGCTCGGGCCTGGACATTTCGTTGAGGTAAGCCACTATGACGTGCCGATCGGTGAAGGGCATCGCCGACATCACATGGCGTTGCCGTATGGGATCGAGTGTCCAGACCCAGGAAAGCAGGTTGGCCGGAGCCTCGGTCGATACCGTCTTGGCAATGACCATCGCCGCGGAGTCGCGGTCGGGCGCCGTGCCGGCCCGAAAAACGGAGTCGGTATACTTGAGGCGATCGGACATGAGCAGCGTAGCCATACGTGGTGTCTCTCCTGTTAAAATGCTTATGACGTTGTGGTTTAGGGGACATGTTAAGGGACAGCCGGACCGGCGACAAAGAAATTAGCTGGCCGCCGCATGTCGGGCGATCAGTCGAGGGAAAATCCTGCCTAGCAAAGTCATTTTTAGCGCCCGCCCTACCGAAACGTGAGTCAGTGGAAAGCACGACTTCCGTCGACAATAACTATTTGATCGCCTTCGAGGAAACCTATCGTCGCTATCGGCGGGCGAGCTCCACCTGCAAAGTCCTTCATTACTTCTTTCAGACTATGCATCTTCTGCTGGCGACCTCGGTGCCGATCATTCTGCTGCTGGACCACGACGACGCGAATCTGATCGGCGCAATTATTTCGTTCGCCGCGACCTTTTCGCTCTGCCTGACCCGGCTCTTTCGCTTCCAGGAAAACTGGTTCTTGAATAAACGCGTCGCCGAGGAGCTGCTTCGCGAGAAGAATCTCTTTCAGGGCCACGCGGGCCCCTACCGGAAGCTCGAGAACGGTTACGAATTCTTCATCGAGACCGTTGAGCGCATCACGAAGCTCGAATCGAACGATTGGATCCGCATCAATGCCGGATCGGCCGACTCGACAAGCGACACTGCGGCCACGAAAGCAGCCGCCTAGGGGCATGGTAAAATGAACGAGACACTCAAGATCGGATCAAGAGGAGCCAGAGTTCTTCAGCTTCAGCTGAAGCTGAGCCGCCTGGGCCACTTCGCCGGTTCGATGGACGGAATCTACGGCGTTCAGACCGCCATAGCGGTCCGGGAATTCCAGGTGGCCAGTGGGCTACAGGCCGATGGATCGGTAGGCTCGATCACCGCGCGGGCCCTGGGGCTGTCAGCGGAAACTCCGGTGCCAGAGGCTCCAAGCTCGCCGCCCCCTGCTTCGGCGAAACCGGTCGTCGTCGCACCGACGCAAGAGCTTCCTGCCGTCGTACCGGCGCTCTCGGATGCGCCTTTGCTCGACCGCTGTCTGGCCCTCTCCGGCCAGATTGAGACGGCCAAGGCCCCGCCCGGATGTTTTGCTGCCGTGGCCGGAAATTTCGACGGACAGGCCGTGAGCTTCGGCGCGCTCCAGTGGAACTTCGGCACGAGGACGCTCCAGCCAATACTGCTCGATCTCTTTGCCAGGTTTCCGGAAAGGATGAGCGCCGTCTTTGGAAAGGATGCAACCCTTCTGAGCGATCTGCTTGGTTCAAAGCATGAGAATCTGATGGCCTACTTCATCAACATGCAGCGCACCTCGGACGCGACGCGCTGGCGACTCTGGCGCTCGCGCTTCGCGACGCTTGGAGCCACGCCAGAGTGTATCGCTGCCGAAAAGGCCGCTGCCGAGCCAATCTTTCGGAACGCGCTTAAGCTCTGCCACGCTTACGGGCTGCAGTCCGAGCGCGCGGTAGCTCTTTTTTTCGATATCTGCGTTCAGAACGGGACGATCGGAAAATTCGTGCGCGCGAGCATTGTCTCTGAGTTCGGCAAGGCCAGGAACGAGGTCGACAAGCTCGTAATAGTCGCGAACTGCCTGGCCGACTCGATTGGCCTGCGCTGGCGCGAGGATGTGCGCTCACGAAAGCTGGTCATTGCCTGCGGAACCGGCGAGATTCACGGCTCTACCTTTGAATTGGCCAGGAAGTTCGGCATTGGCCTTGGAGTCGTCGCGGACTTGAGCACGCCGGCGGCTGCATAGCTGGAGCCAACAAAGCTCCCTGCCGAATAGCCCCCTTTGTCTTAGCCAATCCTATACAACGACTTTTAAGCCCATACTCCTTTGTGAATTCACGATTTAGACTGCGCAACGATTTCAACAAACCGACGTTCAAGCAAAGAAGGCACTTGCCCCTTAAGCCGTGCCATCACAATCGGATTGAAGTAATCCTTACGCCCAGTCCCAACGACTACGAGCCGCTTGCGCGCAAGAGATTCAGCAACAAGATGCTCCGGCACAAAGGCCAAACCAATGCCCTGAAGTGCCGCTGTAATCATAGCCTGAACATCATGCGCAATGACCCGAAGACGTAAGCCACCTGGCCGCCGCCCGAAATGGTATTGATACCAAAGATGCAGGATCTGAGCATCCGGCAGGTAATCAACATGGTCGAGCTTCGAAAGATGCGCAAACGAATGATCGCCGCGAATCTCACGCGAATAAAAGCCCGGCGCGCAAACTAGCACCGACTTCTCAAGAAAAACCGGCCTCGTAACAACCGCCGACTTGAAACGCCTGAGCACAGGAAGTGAATCACAAAAAACAACATCAAGCTCACCTGCCACAAGGCGCGCAAGCGTAGGTTCGGGCGAGCCGAACTCAACATTAAAAAACGCACGCTTGAACTTCGCAAAGTGGGAAATTGCCGTAATGACTTGCCGCGAGCCAAACTCAGGCGGCGCACCGACTCGCAAAGTACCCCAGGGCTCATTGCTCGCCATGCGCCAGCTTTCGAGACAAGTCTTGAGGTCATCGCTAAAGCGCGCATACAACGCGTGCAGCGATTCAGCCTGCGCGGTCGGTACAACACCTCGGGGTTGACGCTGAAAGAGCCGCACTCCAAGTTCTTTTTCCAACGCCCGCAACGCCTGACTCACCGCCGATGGCGTGACGTGTAGAGCCAGTGCTGCGCCGGCGACCGATTTTGCTATGAAGACCGCATGAAACACTCGTAGGCGATTGAGATCCATATCATTAAGTATAACTACACAATGCATTCATTAAGATTAAATTTACTTCACCATAAAAGACCCATATAACGCAATGCATGAATACGCGATTAGTCATAGGAATCATCTGCTACACAATGCTCAGCCCCTCTATTGCCTGGGCACTGGCCAAAAAACTCATAAGACCACCGGCGGTACCAGCCTCAATCGCACAAGCCGATCTTGTCGAGGGCTGCCCCATCGACCGTGCGCCCCATTCCTTACGCTCGGCGATTGATGAGCTGGTTTCAAAGACCCGCGAGTCGGTGAGCAAGTTAGATGACGCCCAAACCGCCGCTCTTTGCCGTACACAAGCCGAAGAGCTTGAGAGCGCAGGCGCCGATGAAGGCATCAGCGACGACGACAGCTCAGACCAGGATGAGCAGTCGCATATCAACTCGGCAGTTCGCAAGGCAACAGCTCTTCGCGGTGTCACGGCCAAAGCCACGGCGTTGCTTTCCAACGGCTGCATCGGCAAGACGGCTGATCGCGCCTCGATCGTTCGACTCGTGGGCCAGGTCATCACCGCCGGAGTTTCGGTACTCGGACCCGTGCCCGGCCTGATCGCCTCGCTGGGCGGCGAGATCA
>JACQAW010000161.1 GCA_016194725.1 Deltaproteobacteria bacterium | reverse complement strand
GACGACAACTTCCGCTCCAGCAAGGGCGTCGTCGAGCTCGGGCGCTCCGTCGCCGAGCGTATCCCGTCCGGGGAGCGTCTTGCGAAGAAGATGGTCGCGAGCGGACACCAGACGTGGGAGCGCGGCGACCTGCTCGCACTTACGTTTGCCTCGCCGGAAGAAGAAGCGCGGTGGATTGTGGACCGGATCGAGCACCTACGGGGCGTGCAGTTCATGGACCGCCCCGGCGCGGAGCGTGGGCTGTCTTGGTCTGACTGCGCCGTGCTGTTCCGGTCCGTCGCGCGCGATTCCGAGCCCGTCGTTGCCGAACTGCGTCGTCGCAATATCCCATTCATCGTGAAGGGTCTGAACCGGCTATTCGACAGTCCGGAAATCCAGGCAGTCGTGGGACTGTTCCGATTCGTCGTGCGTGAGATCGACGCCGCCCAACTCCGCGCACTGTGGGATGCCGCCTCGTTGATCCCGACCGGGTCGGACTGGACCAAGGCGCTGAAGGTGCTGGAGACGGGCCGCGACTTCGCTGCCAATAAGCGACATTCGGTGTACAACATCCAGCGGCTTTATCTGGAATTCCTCGAAGCGCTCGACATGCGTGAGGACAGCCTGCCGGGCGACACTACCCGCCGCGAACTCGTGTTCTACCAGCTCGGTAAGTTCAGTCAGGTCATCTCGGACTACGAACAAATCTACTTCACGACGGCGCCCGAAAAAAAATACGAGGGTTTTGCCAAATGGCTCGAAAGCCAAGCGCCGAACTTCTACGCCGACGCCGACTCGGACGTCGGCTACGCCACTCCGGACGCCGTGACCATTGCGACAGTTCACCAGGCGAAGGGATTACAGTGGCCCGCTGTCTTCCTGCCCGCGCTTCGCAAGAACCGATTCCCCGCGAGGGTGATGGGCGGAGTTCGCCTCGACCACGTCGTCCCCGACGCCGCACTCGCCGACCCTGACCGGTACCGCGGAACGGTCGAGGACGAGACGCGCCTCCTTTACGTCGCCGTCACGCGGGCGCAGAAATACCTATACGCAACGTTCGCGCCGATGGCCGACAACAAGCAGCAGCAGAAGCGGTCCGACTTCTTCGAGCACATCTCCAAGCAGCAGTGGGTGTCGACGACGCCTTCGCTCATTGGAGGCGTGCGCGTCGCCCCGCAGGCCACCATCCAGACGCCGAAAGTCACACTATCGTTCTCGGAGCTGAAGTACCTGTTCGAATGCCCGTACCAGTTCAAGCTGCGGTTCCTTTACGGGTTCAACGCCCCCATCCACGAGGCGCTCGGATACGGCAAGGGACTGCACGACGATTTGTCCGAAATCCACAAACGCGCACTCGACGGCGACGTCGTTACGAAGGACGCAGCGGCAGCGCTCGTTACCCGCCACATGCACGTCCCGTTCGCCTACGAAAAGCTGCGAAACCAGTTGCGCGATGCCGGCATCAAGACCATCGAGCGGTACTTCGACGCCCACGGAGCCGAGATCGCCAACACAGAGTACTCGGAACAGCCGATCCAGGTTCACGTCGCGCCAGGAATCACCGTCGATGGACGCATCGATCTCGTCCGGCGCCTGGACACCGGCGAGGTCGCCATCGTCGATTTCAAGTCGAGCGAGCGCGTCCAGGCCGAAAACGTCACGCGCGACCAGTTGCACGTGTACGCCGTGGGATATCAGGAACTCACTGGGAAATCGGCGGATCTGATCGAGGTGCTGAATCTCGACGAAAAAGGTAGAACCACGCGCGAGCCGGTGAACGCGCCGCTGCTAAACGCCGTTCGGGACAAGATCAAGGGCGCCGGAGACGCGCTGCGGGAGAACCGGATGCCGCGCCACAAGGAGTGGGACAAGCAGTCGTGCGGGACGTGCGACCTTGTGGGTTTGTGTCGGAAGCGGCCAGCGAGCTGATCGGGGAATTACCGCTCTAAAAAAGATATAAGCTCGTCCGTTTGTTGCCTGTCGGTCCTCTAGTCTACGAGGTACGCTGTCTCGAAGATTCGAACGTCGTGAAATTTCGCATTCACCCTTGGGAGAACCGTATCTTCTTCACGAAGAAGCTCCTGCACACTGCGCCAAGGGCCGTACAGTCGCCTCACCTCGCTTGAATCCACCGAAAACGGTGGCCCTGAAGCACGATCCTGCGGATACTCGAGCGCAATGAGAAGAAGTGGAAGTCGTTTGAAGTCGCTCGCAGACAAGAGACGGATCAGCCGCTCGACGTACTTCGGTCGAAGATCAGCCGGCAAGGCAATCAGAGCCGCGCGATCGTAGACGGCGGTTACATCCTTAAACGGTTCCGACGGCATCGAAAAAAAGTCTCCGCACCAGAGCGTCACGCTATCCCCAATGTAGAGCGTGAAATCGCCCCGAGTCTCCATCCTGCTGCTCAAACCGTTTTCATCGAAGAACGCTCGGCAGGCTATGGGGCTGGCCTCGACTCCAAGAACACGCCATCCCTTTTGAATGAACCACAGCAAGTCGCGGCTCTTACCGCAAAGAGGAACGAAAACCGTGCCGGGATGAATTTCCGCGAAATACTTCGTTAGGATTGGCTCGAACTCGTTCGCATGGAATCCGAGGTCGTTTCTCTCCCATTTATCGAGCCAAAATTTTAAGTCCATATTGCAACATTCTCCTGGGTAGTAACTGTGGGCTCCAATACCTCGGGCGATAGCGACGCTGGTATGGAAATCGCGACTCTTGTGCCGGTCGCAGGTGTCGCTGTCGAAGAGTCGATCGTGATCTCGTAACCGCGCTCCTTGGCCCAGGCATACATCGACGAGACACCGATACCGTTTCCTCGGCCCTTTGATGTCCGCTCCTCGCCCTTTTTCAGTTCAGCAAGCATCCAATCCGGAATGCCGCAACCGTGGTCAACGACCATGACGGTCATGCCCGTTCCCTCAAGGCGTGTCCGCACGATGATCGGTTGAGTCGGAAGTGACGCCTCCACAGCATTGTCGATCAGGTTGGTCAGTATTTCAGAAAGACCTATTACCGGCACAAGCTGGGATTCCGGAGCGACTTCGATGAAGATCTGATGGTCCGGATGATTTGCAGTCGTGATGGCGACGGCATTGCTTACGGAGTCTGCTACTGTTTCTAGCGCGATCAGTCGCTTCTTTTCCTCAAGAATACGATCAGAGATATTCTTGATCGCCTCAGCAGAAACGCCGATGAGACGAAGCGGCTCCTGCAATTGCTTGCAGCACTCGCATCCCTTATTGATGTGCCTATTGATCTTGAAGCGCGCCATTTCGAGCGCACCGGCAGGCGACTTGATATTATGCGCGATCGTGGACGACAGCTTGAGCGCGTGATCGCGCTCTCCGGTCAGTTTACCGCTTAACATCTGAAAATATTCAACGATCGTCCGAATTTCCTCGGGAAGGTGTTTGGGGAAATCTTGGCGCGACACCGATTTATTGCTCGCGAGCCGAAATACGATCTGGCTAAGGTTTTGGCTCACGACATTTGCAGCGAGCACGGCGAAAGCGAACACGCTAACCGCGATGAGCAGGCTCGCTGAAACCTCATTCGGAAGATGAATCGCCCGGAAGTACGTGCCTAAGGCGAGCCAGATCAGGCCAAGGCCGAGCAACACGAAGCCAATGGTCATGGAACGGATGCTGTAGAAGCAAAGAACCTGGCGCAACTTACTCCTTACCTCTGCGTTCGTGCTCCGTGCGGCGAGCAGTACGCCGCTCGCGACCAGCGCCAAACCAAAAAACCAACCGTGCTCGAACACGATCATGCCTGAAATATTTTGGTAAACGCTCTGATACCGCATGGCGATGTCGGACATATTCATAATCAGAAGGCCAAAAAGAGCGATCTGGAGCATCCCGCTCGTCGAAATCAAAAGCAGAGTCGCAGAAAATCCCACGATCACGCTCTCCAACGTCGAGAAAGCAACTGTGAGCGCAGCGATGGGCGTCGAGAGCGGCGGCGATTTGTGAAATAGCGACGGAACGACGATCAGGGTTACATTTAGAAAAAAGAGCGCCGCCGAAATTACATTCGCGATGAGGAATATCTTTTTTGACTAGCCTTGCTCCCGGCAAAGCATGACGAGCCAATAAATCGTTGCGGCCATCGCGACGAGATACGGGATCGCGTAACTCATCGGGCCTAACGAAGACTTATAGATGTATTGAAAAACGTAGTGATTGAGGCCGTAGGCCAGATCCCCAAGCGCGAAGCCAAGGGGAGCCACCAGGAGCCATTTCAAGCGGCCTTCCACGCGGCTCTTGATTTGCAGCGCGATCCAGACGGACAGGCCGACCTCTCCGATGATGGTCAGCGTTCCATGTGGAATACCAAGTTGGATGCCTGCTTCATCCACGGCAGTCACAAGAGCAAATGTGATGATGGGCCAGAGGGCCAAAAGCCGTCGCATTTTCCTAAACTCCTGGGCTCGTCACCGTCTCGGCATGGCTACGTTTGGGCGGCTTGGTGAGCTGGTAGCGCCGCAGGCGAATGGAAGCAGTTGCGGGAGATATTTTCAGCTCGCGCGCAATCGCGTTGCTTCCTTCAATTTTTCTGGCCGCATCGGCATACACATGCTCTGTCATCAGCGCCACAAAGACTTCGAGCCCAGGAAAACCTGGCCCTACTACATCTAAGGGAAGGGTCTCAAGTTCATCGAGCGTAATTACGTCACGCCGAGGCCGTGTTTCATTAGCGCGCTTCCCCTGGAGTTCCAGGGTCGTCTTCCAGTTCTTGAGGATTGGCTTTCCGTCCCGGTCGCGCGGCGACAGGACGAGAAGACGCGCAATGTATTGCTCGACTCCCCGGATGTTCCCCTTGATCGGCGTATTTTTCAGGAACTCGATGAAATCTTCGGGAATATCCTTGGCCGTGATGTAGACGTTGTTGTCCTGGCACCATTTCGGAAGAGATGCCTCGATGATGTCAGGAATATCTTCTTTGCGCTCGGCGAGCGACGGAACGCGGAGCTTGAACGTCGAAATGCGGTAATACAAATCTTCGCGAAAAGTGCCGTCAGCTACCATCTGTTCGAGGTTCTTGTGAGTAGCGCAGATCAGCTTGAACTTTGAATAGATTTCCTTGCTGCCGCCAAGTCTGAAAAACTTTCCTTCGTCGATTACTTTGAGAAGCTTCACCTGCAAATCAGGACTCGCGTCGCCGATCTCGTCGAGAAAAAGCGTTCCGTTATTGGAGAGCTCAAAGAATCCGGGCTTCAGCTCTTTCGCGTCGGTGAAAGCGCCTCGCTCATTGCCGAAAAGTTCGCGCTCGGCCAGTTCTTCGGAAAGTGCCGCGATGTTGATCGAGAAGAACGGACGTTTTTCTTCTTTGAGATATTTCTTGCGATGCTCGTGAATGAGGCGCGCGATTGTTGTCTTTCCGACGCCGGTTTCGCCGAGGAGAACGACAGGACGATTGCTTTCCGCAAAAGCTTTAGCCTGGTTCATGACTTCTTTGATGACTCTGGACTTACCAGCGACACCATCAGCCTCGGATCGACGCTGTTTCCGCCGCTCCTCGCAGATATTTTCGATTGCCATGTCAGCAACCGCGATGGCTTTCTCGATTTGAAGAATCAGCAGCTCAGGATCGCAGCCCTTACATACAAAACCAAATGCGCCGTACTTGATGGCAGTCACGGCGTCTTGGATATTCTGACTCGCCGTTACCATGAGGATTTGCGCGTGCGGCTGCATCTGAATAATTTCAGGAATGAAGGTCAAACCATTCTGACAGGGGTCCGATTCGTCCGGCCCCAGGTTCTTATCGAGCAAGACGACATGCACCCGCGTCGAGGAAATGATCTCCGCTGCTTCCGAGATGCTACTTGCCGCCAGCACGTTTACGCCCTCGGCACCCTCAACCTCGGATACCGCTGAACGAAGCGTTTCCCTGCCGCTTTCTTCGTCATCCACGATGAGGACAGTGGTTCCGTGACCTTTATCCGGGGGAAGCTGGTCGAATGTTAAATCCATCTGGGGTTCTCCATTTCGCTCGTGGCTAAACAGTATGAGCAGTTTTAACTATCGCCATCTAAACGACTCGGCAAGTTAAAAGTTTATTTGAATAAACGAAAATCGCGCCAAATTGTTTACTTTGGTAAATAGTCACTGTTTAGAATTTAATCCGGTAAACACCTCAAGCAAAATCCAAACTCTCGTTTTTAGGCCATATTTTTAAAGAAATGCTTGTCATTGCAAGCACTTCTTGTCGCTCTGCGATCAGTGGACCGCGTTGGCACATTTGCTGCGATATGCCCTTCCGATTGGACGAAGTTGAGAGTCGAACGAGGGCAGAGATGAAAACGAAGTTTCAGACAAAGCAATCGTTGGTGAAGACCCCGGCAGCCGTATTTCGGTGCTGCCCGGAATGCGAAAGCCCGAATTTGATGACGTTCGAGGGCGAGGTCATCTGCGATTTCTGCGGCTGGGACAGCATCGCGCTTCATCTCGATGCCCGGCTATCGGCCCAGGAGCAACTACCGCTCAATCACAAACAGCCGTCATCGGCTCGCAAGCCGAGCGCGGCCTAAGAAGGAGAATTTTATGGATCATGCATTGGAATTACGGTGTTCAGAACGCAAACCCAGCATCTACCTCGAAAGGCCCGCGACGGCCATTTCGAGTCCGGAGTTTAGGGCATACGCCGAGGCCGTTACACTTTGGGCGAGCGAAGGCACGAAGCGATCAGGAAAATGGTTTTGGCGGAGATTCGCCGGCTTCCTGAAATCGAGTGCCGCACTTCTTGACTGTCGCTTCAAGAAGCAATCCGCCCAGGTGCGCGGAATTCGCTACATGTTCTAACGGGGACGTCTGAGGGGGAGAGCAATGGAAGCAAGAATCAAAATTCGGAAACTACTCGGGGAGATTTCAACTCCGGAACTCTGGTGCGAGCTTGCCCGTCGTATAGGCGTGAGGTTCGGAAAAATCCAGATGGCGATTCATGATGGAAGACCATCGAAGTTTGCCACGCTCGACATGAAAATCTGTACGGAAGACGACAAGAAAAGCGGCTGTCTCGTCCAGCACGAGAGAGCCGAGTAACATACGACCACAATGGCCCGCTCCAGCAAATATCCACGCCGGAGAGCCTGACCAGCCAATCACGATCCCCGACCGTGTAGCCGCGCCTCACAGCTTCGGTACGACGGAGGAACCGATCATACCTTGCTGCATCGAGATTGCGGCCACGGGAGGGGACATGCCTTCAACGAAGTGCGACGAACGCCGTCGCGTGAACGACAAGCCTCTGTATCAGATCACTGATTATTTGAAAGTTCGCAGAGCGATGGACGATCTATCCGCGAGGGAAAAGCGAATCATCGAATTACGTTTTTTCCACAGGAACACCATCGACGACATCGCGGTTCGCTTTCGGATGACCTGGGATGAAGCCGACGAGTTCATCGACCTCGCGCTCGGACATTTGCGGATGCTTTGTCGGGAAGAGCCGACAGTTGTCCCGTATCTGCAATTCGATCAAGCAGCCTAATTTCGCGCTGAGCCGATCAATGATCTGAAGTTTTCGTGACGAGTCACAATTGTTTGGAGGGGTTCTATGGAAGACATGAAATCAATGCTTGAGCGCGCGATGGGTAGCGCGAAAGCCAACGCCGAGAGGCGCGCCAAGGTGTACCGCTTCGACATTTTCAAAGGTGTCGAGGATTCAGACGGCAAGATTCAGAAAATTCGCTCTATCGGGGCGGCGCAACTGATGGAGGGAGCGCGCACCTATACGGTTTATCTCAAACCGCTACTCAAGGATGTGTTCTATCTCATGCCGGAGGAGAAGAAGCTTACGCGCGGGGATTACGTGATCCTTACACGCGAGCCTGCACCAGTGCCACCGAGGAAGTATTACTGGAACAACATTGGAGAGGGGTTCATCCTCGCGGGCGCCAATTCCGGCCTGATGCGCCTCGAATGGGATTTTTTCGGCGCTGACGACATCTACATGAGCCTGCATCCCATGAATCGCGGCGAGAGCACCGAGGCCAGTGTCGAGAGCGCCGCGTAGCCGAGTGTTCACGATCGTTTCCGGCACTACTCTGAAAGGGAGCTGACCGTATTCAAGCGTCTTGGGCCGCGTCTGCCGATTTGAGGCGTGGCAAGAGGAGCGTTCATGTATTCAATTCGTTCAATAACCCGGCGTAGTGTTGCCCCTGCTCTCGGTGATCGGACTCGGATTCGCGGCGGCGAGCTTCCTGACGGGCAATCCAGAGGCCAAGAAGCACATTACCTACGCGCTCGTGGGCGCGGCGGTGGGATTCGGAGCCCAGGCGATCGTCGATTTTATCGCTTCGACGGTCCACTAACACATGACGCGCGTGGTCGCCGGTGGGGAAACCCACCGGCGGGGCGCCGATTCGCCAAACGCATAAACTTCTGGTATTTGCAGCGAAATTATCCGAGGTGGAGAGTGCCCATACTTAATGTAGAAATCGTCGGTTGTCTTTCCGGTGCAAGCGAGGAGCGCCTGGCGCAGCGTCTCGCCGACGCGGCCGGTGAGGTGCTTCAGTCGGCGCGGCAAGGTACTTGGGTCAAGGTTCGGTTTCTTAGCCCGGAAGACTACGCCGAGAACGGCGGCGCGCCAGCTGGGGTGATGCCCATCTTCGTTCGAGTTCTTCAACGAGTGCTGCCACCCTCGGATCACCTCGCCGCCCAAACGAAGGCATTGGCGAAAGCGATTGCTGAAGCCAGTGGTCGCCCACCGGAGAATATTCACGTCATTTATGAGCCGCCCGGCAAGGGGCGCGTAGCCTTTGGCGGGACGCTGGTGGAGTAGGGTCGATATGAAAATCATCAAAGCTGAAAATCACCGAGACTTTGAGGCGATCTTTCCCGTCATCCGCGAGCTGCGACCGAACCTCACTTTCCACGAATACACTGATCTTATGATGAACGCCAAGCTGCGTGACGATTACGACATCGTCGCGGTCTTCGACGGCCCGAAATGCATCGCGGCGATGGGATACCGAATTCTTTACGACTTCGTTCATGGCAAGCATCTCTATATTGACGATCTGGTCGTGACGGAGAGCTGCCGCTCGAAAGGCATCGGCGCCGAGCTTCTTAGATACGCCGAGCAGGTGGCGGTCGAGAAAAAGTGCAAGGGGCTTCGCCTCTGCACCGGAGTGGACCGCAAGGATTCGCAGCGATTTTATGAGCGCAACAACTGGAACGCCCGTGCGATCGCGTACAAGAAAACAATTTCGGGGGATGTGTGAGCATGGGAATCTACGTTTTCTTACATGATAGCTACGCGGATTGGGAGCTGGGTTACATCCTTCCAGAACTCGTTCAGCACGAGCGGAAGCCCGTGACGTTCGGCCTCAGGAAGACGCCGGTGGGTTCGCTCGGTGGGCTTACCGTGACGCCAACGCTCTCCCTGGATGAAATCGACGTGGCGAGTGTTCAGGCGCTCATTCTCCCCGGTGGTCTCTCTTGGAAGGACTTCGAGAGCACTGCCCTCGATGAGCTTGTCCGTCAGCTTAATGCGAGGCGCGTGCCAGTCGCTGGAATCTGCGCTGCAACAGGATACCTGGCACGTCTTGGGCTGCTCGACTCGGTTGCCCACACCAGCAACTCGGTCGCGTTTCTGAAGGAGAGGGCGCCAGGTTACAGCGGGGCTGCTCGATATCAGAACAAGATGTCTGTTTCGGATGGCGGGATCATCACGGCTGGCGGTCTTGGCGCTGTCGATTTCACCTACGACCTTCTGCGCGCGCTGAACATCGGCGATACGGTATATCAGGAGACATGGTATCGCGCTTTCAAGCATGGCGAAGAACCGCGCGATAGCGGAAAACTCGAGCAGGCCACTTCTTGGAGCAACGTCATCAATCTGGAAACGCTTACCTTCGAGGACGATC
>JACQAW010000160.1 GCA_016194725.1 Deltaproteobacteria bacterium | reverse complement strand
GTAAAGGGGCCGGCCTTCGACAACAAATCGACGCTCAGCGCTCCCACGACCTTGCCTTTGTAGCGCACGGGCACGCAAAGAAACGCGACCTTTTCTTTTTTCAAAGCGTTCTTCGGTAGGTGCTGGCCCACGTACAGGGGCTCGTCGCCCACCGACGGAATAGCTACCGGACGTCCCGACTTCAACACGAGCGCGATGATTTTCTCGCCCGGATGGTTCTTTGTGCCCAGCCCCTCGCTGATTTCGGTGCTGAACGCGCCAGTAGCCGGGTCGATCAGCGAAAGAGCGCCGCGCTTCATGCCCGCATGTTTTTTGAGCAGTCGCAAAATAGCGGTCAGCGTGGCCTCCAGATCCGAGCTTTCGCTCAGCGCGGCGGTGACCTCTTTCAGGATTTGAAGATGCAGCTCGGGACTTTCATTTAAATTGCAGAACGTCATACTACAAAAATGTAGCATCCAAGATCTGATCCGACAATATTGTCGGATGAGTTTCTTTCGCTGCACTTGTCCGACTCGTCGCAAATAATCCGAAGAACCACCACTGTAGCGCGTATTACGCTGAAATGCGGCGCCGCGCGGCTGTTGGCCCTGGGTTTGCACTAAGCAAATGTAAAGGGGGAACGACATCAAATGGACAAGTTCGGAATAAGCGGAGCAGACACGGGATACGTTTTAATTTGCGCGGCCCTGGTGCTGCTGATGACGCCGGCGCTGGCGTTTTTTTACGGCGGCATGGTTCGCAGCAAGAACGTGCTCAATACTTTGGCCAAGTCGCTCATGGCGGCCGGAGTGATCGGCGTGCAGTGGGTCTTGTTTGGCTACTCGCTCTCATTCTCAAAAAGCAGCGGAGCGCTGGCGCCATTTATCGGGGGTTTGAGCTGGCTGGGGCTGCGCAACGTGGGGCTGGCCCCGAATGCGGATTACGCCGCCACGATTCCTCACCAGGCTTTCATGATCTACCAGGGCATGTTCGCAATCATCACGCCCGCCCTCATGTCAGGCGCCTTTGTCGAGCGCGTGAATTTTCGGGGGTACATCCTGCTCATTCTGGGCTGGGCCACTTTGGTCTACGACCCACTGGCTCACTGGGTTTGGGGCGCCAACGGCTGGCTGCACGACCTGGGCGCGCTGGATTTTGCCGGCGGTACCGTGGTGCACATCAGCGCGGGAGTTTCGGCTTTGGTCGTCTGTCTAATGATTGGCAAACGAAGCGATTTTGGAAAAGCCGAGCTTGCGCCTCACAACTTGCCGCTCACTGTTTTGGGCGCGGGGTTGCTGTGGTTTGGCTGGTTTGGTTTCAACTCGGGCAGCGCGCTGGCGGCAAATGCCACGGCGGCGCAGGCTTTTGTCACCACGCAAATAGCGGCGGCAGCCGGAGTGCTGGGCTGGGCTGTCGTGGATTACCGCTTGCGTGGCAAAATTACGGTGCTGGGAATCGCGAGCGGCTGTGTGGCCGGTCTGGTGGGGATTACTCCGGCGGCTGGGTTCGTGGGCCCGATGGCGGCACTGTTCATCGGCGTCGCTGGCGGTCTGGTATCGGCGGTTGCGGTTCATCTGCGCAGCAAATCGTCGGTCGATGACTCACTGGACGTATTCAGCGTGCATGGCACTGCCGGAATTTTGGGCTCGCTTCTGACGGGTGTTTTCGCGGCTGGCGGGCTGCTTGAAGGGCATCCCAAAGTGCTCGCCATTCAAATCGTGGCAGTCCTGGCGACGGTGATTTTCTCGGCCATAATGACCTTTGGAATCGTAAAGGGCGTCGACGCGCTGGTTGGACTGCGAGTGAGCGCCGAAGATGAAGAACATGGGCTTGATTTTAGTCAGCACGGCGAACAGGGCTACTACCTGGCCCCTGGCCGGTTGATCGTCAGTGTGCCGGTTACCAGTACTGATGCTGGTCCGGCGATTCCTGGCAGCTCGGCTGCTTCTGGGTTGTTGCCCGCTATCCGACGACCGCTTGAAGGAGTCGGGTAATCCTCCTCGTGTCCTTGCTTTGAAAAGAAGTGTTTTGCCCAACCGCCGGCGCCTCTGACTCCTTCACCGGAGGGGGCGCCGCGGCCCATTTCAGAGCTCGGGGCTCGCTCTTTTTGGATTATACTTCCTCGGGCTTCTCGGGGGCTCCTGCAGCGTACAGGAAGTACGCTTTAGTCGCCCCCTCGGCGCCCTCCTCGTCTAATCCAAAAATAGCTTCGCCCCGACATCCTTGTGTGGTGAGGACAGGGGCGTGGGATCCGGGGATCCCGGGAGCCGCTTAATTGGGGCGGGTTGTTAACTTTTTTGGATACTCATGCTATGCCGGTAGGACCCTTGGGTTTTGGGGTTTTTCTGGGAGGTTTGATTTTGAGTACTTCAGCTGAGTTGAAGGTTGGTGGCGGTAAGAAATCAAAGAGGCTCGCGGGGGCTGCTGGATCTGATGATGCGATGCCTTTCCTGGATCAGGTTCGCAGTTTCACCTGGCCGTTTTGGGTGGCCAACATCATGGAGATGCTTGAGCGCCTGGCTTATTATGGCGTTCGCACTGTTATTCCGATTTATATCGCCAGTTCGCAGGATCCGTTTGGCTTGCACTTCACTCATATTCAGAAGGGTGAGATCTTT
>JACQAW010000159.1 GCA_016194725.1 Deltaproteobacteria bacterium | reverse complement strand
GGCTCTTCCTCGCTAGTGCCTTCAGGAACCACGACAGGCTCAGGCTCGATAATCTGGGAAGGTTTGGCTGCGCGCGCAGTTGGCTCCGGCTCGACAGGCGAAGTGGGCGGCTCATCGTGCTGCTGTTGCCGCGAGGGCGCCAGGCGTCGCGTCTGTTGCTGTTGCCGCTGCACCTGCTGCTGCTGTTCCTGCCCCTGCATCTGCGAAGTACCTCGCCGCCGGGCCCCGCTTTCCAGCTGCTCGGCAACCCGGCCTTGCGGAACCCCACGTACGGTTCCAGCCCGTCTGGACATCGGGGTGGCTGCCCCGGCCTCAACAGCTGGAACGGGCACAGGTGCGTCGTCGCCGCTATCCACCTTTGCCGCCTCGACATAAAGCTCACGGCTTCCAGTAGGCGTATTTCTTTGTGAGCACCTCGACCAGCTCCGTACAATTGGCGACCCGCGCGCCTGCGAGCGGCGCATTGGCCGGCACCATCAGCGCATCGTACTTTTCTCGAATCTCTTTGACGTGGGTGACGTACTGCTCGCGGACACTGGGTTTACCCGCGCACCCGAAAACCACCGCTGTCGACAAAGCTGCGACAAGACCAGGGCCGACGTGCTTAAAAATCGCGCTGCGACTTTTCATTTACCTATAAGAATACACGACTCACGAAGGTTCGGCGCGCGAAGTTCAATTCAATTCAGATAGCGATGGGTATACGAAGTTAAATAAAATGCGTAGGCCCTGGCACCCAATTCGCGATAGAATAAAGCTAATGAGTACGTCACTTTCGGCACCCAGACTGCTTTCACTCGGGCAGGAGTCCTAGGGATTGGCAAAGAAAAAGACCGAGCACCCCGCGCCGGCGCCGGCGTCTGACCTCGAACTCAAGATTTCCCGAAAATTCGGGCGCATCAAGGTGAGCTGCTCCGCCGTACTGGCCTTTCCGGCGCGCAACGCCCACCCGCGGGTGAAAGCGCGGCTGATTCAGATTGGCAAAGGCGGCTGCGGCATCGCCACCGACGAGCGCCTGTACATCGGCGAGGAGTGCCTGGTCTGGGCCACCGGGGGCGGCCACAAATATCTGGGAGTGCAGGGCCAGGTGGTGTGGATGAAAAGCATTTATGATGGCCATGAAACGAGCATCGTGGGAATACGTTTCACCAAGTCCATCGAACTGACCGCCGAGCTTCTCAGGTACCTCGGAGCCAAAGACGAAGCCACGGCTGACGAAGCCTAGGCTCGTTCTTTCCAGGCTTTCGAAAATTTTCGAACCCTCGCGCTCTCGAGCGGCGCGCCGGCCACTCCGCGTTCGCGCAGGGCCGAGCCCACGATAACGCCATGAACCAGGCCCGAATAGCTTTCGATATTTTCAGGGGTCACGCCGCTGCCCAGATAAAGCGGCGCGCCGGTGCGCTGAGCCGCCGCGGCTTGCAGGCGCGCAAGCTCGATGGCGCGCCCGGTGGTGGTGCCCGTGACGATAACCGCGTCTCCGCCGGCCCGCATCAGCTCGGCGGCCTCGCCTTCGATAATTCCCTGATCGGTTGCGGCCACGCCCGTAAGCACGTTCACGCGGATGAACTGTGCACCGGCCACGGCCGCGATGGCCAGTGCCGCGCGGCCGTCGTTACGCAAAACATTGATGCCCAACGGCAGCTTGGTCACGTCACGCACCGAGGCTACGATGACGCTCATCGCGCTGATGGTCAGTGGTGGCACCTTGCTTCGGTAAAACGGGGCGTCGCCGAAATTTTCGACAATGATGCCCTCAAACCCCGCAGCTTCGAGCATTTTAGCTTCGCTTACGGCATGGCGCGCGGCCCGCGAAACCGCTTCGGACGCGGGTAGCCGGCAGCCAGGCGCCCCTGGCAGCGCAGGCAGATGAATCACCCCAATGAGCTTTGGAAAACCTGTCATTTTCATGAAACCAGTAGACCATCGAAGGTCCAATAATTCCAATACGTTATGCTCGAGCCTACAGATTCTTTGCGAAAATCCCGAAAAGAATAAGGGAGTTGGAGCCTAAAATGTGTTTCAAGGAGCTGCAAAAACTAACCTTCATATTGAGCGGGTGCTTCAGCGTACTGCTGGTGGCATCGGCCTTTGCGGCTTCACTTTTATTCAACTGGAACGCGCCGCGAACCCGCCCGGGTGCTGGCCTGACTGAAAACTGCCACCCCTCGGCCGGCCAGTCCGCCCAGGCCCAAACAGCCCAAGATCAAGGCCCCGCGCCTATGCTTGCAGCCCAGAGCGATTCGGACGGTGAGCTGCGCCCGCTCGATCCGGATCAGGAGGAGCTGCTCAATCCCGATACCGCGCTGGCCCCTGGTGAAGTCCTCGGTCTTAATGAGGAGCTGGAGCTGTTTGGAAATATTTCCAAGAAAACCGAGGCCCCCACCCGTCCAAAAACCTCGGCCACGGTGACTTCCCAGCCCGAAGCAGCGCGGGCTCCGGCCTCGCCGCCACCGGCACCCATGCCCGCCCCGGCCGCCAGCCTGGAAGCCCCGGCCCATGCCCGCCCCAACCACAAGGCCGATCTGAGAAAGTCGGCGCTGCTGCGTTTGCACTGGGACGCGGTTCACGGTGCCGCCGATTATCACGTACGGGCCTGGACCAGTCAGGCAGGGATCCAAATCGTCCTTCTTGACCAGATTACCACGGCCACCGAGCTTAGAGTGGAACCCAAATCGGGGAACACCGTGACGTGGCAGGTAACAGCCCGTGACAATTCAGGTAAATCAGGTCCCACCACTGGCCCGCTTGAGATTCAACTGCTAACCCGAAATTCGGTAAAAAATAGATAAAAACAATGCACCGTGTTATCTAGCTTGTCATGCGTTGGAGTGGGATTTTTACCCCTATTACTTTGTGTCTGCTTTTGGCACTGGGGCTAGCGGGCTGTGACCCGATTTCGAAGTTCGAGTGCCAGAATCTTATCAATGCGCTGGCCGCTATTGCGTCGCAGCACGTGAACGCCAAGCCGGTTTTCGATCCGGCCGCCTTTCTGGTCGCGCAGACCAGTCTGCTGGCCCAGCGCCACGTGCAGGCGCCGGCGCCGCCACGCGTTCCCAAAGATTCACTCAAGCAATGCATCGGCACGATGGATTTGCTGCGCTCAGGTTATCCCAAAACCGAACCGCGCGAGTTTACCCTGGAGCTGCTGAGCAACTACACTCGCATGTGGGACCCGCACTCGAGCGCGATGTCCGAACAGGCGCTGGCGGGCCTGAGCGGTTTTCTGTCGGGCTTTGGTTTCATGGTCGACCGCTCCGACGAAACCGGACGGGTGGAAGTCGTCGACGTCATCGCCGGTTCGCCCGCGCACAGCGCCGGCCTTAAAGAGGGCATGTTCATCTGGACGGTGAACCGCCGCTACGTGCGCGAAATCAGCGCCACCGAGCTGATCTCGATCATCAATGACCGAACGGCTGACGAGCTCCTGCTTGGCGTGCTGGGCGGCACCGCGGGCGGAAAACCGACGCAGTCCTTTCACCAGATTCGAATTCCGCGCGGCCGGTATGAAGCCTCGGCCATCAAGCTGAACACGTTTCGCCTTCATCGCGCAAGGTCGGACGTGAACCTGGGGTATGTCAAGCTGCGCAGCTTCGTGGGCGTGCAGGCTTTTTTCGCGGAGTCCCTCAAGACCATGAAATCGTTTGAGGCCCTGATACTCGATTTGCGAAACAACTCGGGTGGCGAAATCCAGGCGGCCAACGACGTGGCCGATCTTTTGCTTTCAGACCCCGAAACCTTCGTGGGACTTATGGGCCGCGACAAGCAGGTGCGTGAGATCGTCAAAATGAAAAACCTGAGCAGCGCCTGGGACGGCCCGCTGGTGGTGCTGGTGAACTCAACCACCAAGTCAGCCGCCGAAATCCTGGCCGGCTCGCTGCAAGACTACGGCGCCATCGTCGTGGGCACGCAGACGTTTGGAAAAGGCACCCGCCAACAGATGATTCCGTTGGACAACTACCACCTGAGCGGCGGGCTTTTCCTGACCGACGCCTTCACCGTGCGGCCAAGCGGCAAGCTGATTCAGTTCCACGGAGTCACACCCGACGTGCAGCTGCCCTTGCGCGGCGACGCCAAGGCTGAAAAGGACTATCCGCGCGCCCTCATACCACCTGCCGATCTGGGTCCCCTGCCCGGCTACGATCCCTCGCTCGTGGTGAGCCGTTCGCGCCACCTGCGCTCGCGGCTGATGACGCTGGAGTCGCAGATCCGGGATTACATCGAAGCCCAGAGCGAAAATGCGAGCCAGGAGGATTTGCAGCTCGAAGCCGCAAAACGCGTGGCCCTGTTCATGGCCGAGGAAGCCGACGCAAACAACACAACGCACAGCGCGCCGTCGACGGGCAATACCCCGCAGCTCGAGCTGCCTTTTATTGACCGCGACCTTTTCTGAGTCTTATAATCAAGGCATGCATATCTTTCAGATCGTGATCCTGGCCCTTATTCAGGGAATGGCCGAGCTGCTTCCCGTATCCAGCTCGGCCCATGTCATCGTCGCCGAAAAGCTCATGGGCGTCGACCCCAGCTCCCCCGAGATGACCTTTCTGCTGGTCATGCTGCATACGGGCACCATGTTCGCGGTACTGCTCTATTTTAGACGTCGCTGGCTCGCGCTTTGGAACCAGCCCGCGCCCGAACGCGTGACCCTCGTCAAAGGCCTGGCCATCGCGACCGCGGTTACAGGCGTGGTAGGCTTGAGCCTGAAAAAACTTATCGAGGTCACTGTGCTGGCCGACGTGCCCCATGGCGAAATCGAACATCTGTTCGGCAACCTGCCCTTGATCGCCGCCTCGCTTGCCGTGGTGGGCGTGATTATTCTGGTCGCCGGCTCAAGAAAAGAAGGAAATGCGGCCATGAAAGGCTCGAACTCACTGTGGATTGGCGCGATTCAGGGGCTGTGCCTGCCCTTTCGCGGATTTTCGCGTTCAGGCGCGACCATCTCCATGGGCATGCTTACGGGAATTTCCAAAGGCCTGGCCGAAGAGTTCAGCTTCGCGCTGGCCGTTATTCTTACCCCGCCCGTCGT
>JACQAW010000011.1 GCA_016194725.1 Deltaproteobacteria bacterium | reverse complement strand
AAACATATAGGGCTGGTGGAGGTAAACCTTCAAAAGACGTCTGGAGAGGCTTGTGTGCTTGGCCGCCAGAAACCGGTTTTGCACATAGCCAAGCAAGCCCAAGTATAAGCTCTTGATGATGATGAGCGCTATGATGGCCAGCCCGCACCAGATGATAAAGGTGCGGGTCGGCGGCGAGCCGACGGCAAGGTAGATGCGCGCCAGATGTTTCTGGGTATGGATAAGCTCAGGTTGCCCAAGCAGACCGATGAAGGGAACAATGATGCCAAGACCCACGACTTCGAAGCCGGCGCCGACAAATACCCCGAGCAAAAGCAGGACAAGCTGTCTTTTTTCGCGGCGATCGAAAAAGAATAAGAGTTTCCGAAAAAGATCCATGGGCATCGGATTTTAGGTTAAAAACTTTGAGCTTGTCCACACCCCATTTCCACTTCTAAGGTAAGGCATGGGCATCGAACGAACGCTGGCTATCATACCTGCTCGCGGCGGATCCAAGGGCATTCCGAACAAGAACATTCAGATTTTGGCCGGAAAGCCGCTCATCGCCTGGACCATTGAAGCCGCACGCAAAGCGAAGAGCCTCGACCGTATCCTCGTTTCAACTGACAGCCAGGAGATCGCCGATATCGCCATTGGTTATGGTGCCGAAGTGCCATTTTTGCGTCCTCCGGAGCTGGCGCTGGATGAGACGCCGGGAGCTGTTCCGCTGGTGCATGCGCTGCGCTGGCTCGAGCAGAATGAGCAATATCGCCCCGCATTAGTGCTCTGCCTGCAGCCGACGTCGCCTTTGCGTCTTGCCGAAGACATCGACAATGCCTGCCGGCTGTTTGCCGCTAAAAAGGCCGGTATTGTGCTGGGTGTCACCCGTCCCCAACACCATCCCTACTGGCTGAAAAAACCTGGTGCCGACGGCCGTCTCAGTCCTTTCGTCAGCGACGAAGCTTCAAAAACGAGGCGCCAGGATCTACCGTCGGTATTTGCAACCAATGGCGCCATATATCTCATGCGCACGGAGCCTTTTTTGAAGGCCGCAGGATTCGAACATGCCGATACGTTTGGCTACGAAATGCCTGCCGAAAGATCCATCGATATCGACACTCCGGCCGACCTGGAAATCGCCGAAAGCCTCCTGAACTCAAGGGCGAAATGACTTTTTAGACCGCCCCAATTGCCTCTTGAATTCAAAAATCAATTAGACGATAGTCGAGGCCACTATGGTCCTGAGCCAGTACAATTCATTTGAAGTCAAGTATTGCAAAAAATGCGTTGTCTCGAATCAACGTCCTCGTATCGAATTCAATAGCGACGGTGTGTGCGCCCCATGCCTTTACGCTGAACAAAAACAGCGATCGATCGATTGGGCAAAACGCGAGGGTGAGCTCGTGGCGCTCCTGGACCAATATCGCAGCAAAGATGGCTCCTACGATGTCATCGTGCCAGCGAGTGGCGGAAAAGACAGCTCGTATATCGCTCACATGCTGAAAACGAAATATGGCATGCACCCGCTGCTCACCTCAGTTGCGCCGAATATGTGGACTGACGTGGGCTGGGAAAACTTGACGAATCTGGTGGATGCCGGTTTCGACCAGGTCATGATGCGCCCCAGCGGCCAGGTTTATCGCAAGTTCTCCAGGCTGGCTTTCGAGCATTTCGGCGATCCTTTCCTGCCGTTCGGTTACCTGGTAAAAGCCTTTCCGATTCGCATGGCCATCCAGTACAGGATACCGCTCGTCATGTACGCCGAAGACGGCGAAGTGGAATATGGCGGCGACACCAAGAATCAGCATCGGGGCACCATCGACTACGACTCCGACATGGTTCGCCAGTATTTTTCGGGTTTTTCGCCGGAATCCTGGATGAAATACGGCCTCACCTACAACGAAATCCAGTCCTTCATGCTTCCCACGTTCGAGGAGATCAAGCAGGCCAGGTTGGACTATCGATATTTCGCCTATTATCGGAAGTGGGTACCTCAGGAAAATTACTATTACGCGGCCGAGCACGTGAATCTCAAGCCGAACCCCATGCGCAACGAAGGCACCTATTCAAAATATGCCAGCTTTGACGACAAACTCGATGGCTTCCATTTCTACATGGCCTACATCAAGTTCGGCATTGGCCGCGCGACCTCGGATGCCGCCCACGAGGTGCGCGATGGCCACATCACCCGCGAGGAAGCCGTGGCGCTGGTACACAAATACGACGGCGAATTTCCGGCTCGGTACTTTCGCGAGTGCCTCGATTACATGGACATAACCGAAAGTGAGTTCGAGAAAATCGTCGACAATTACCGCAGACCGCATCTGTGGGAAAAAACCGACGGCAAATGGATTTTAAAACACCGCGTATCGTAAGAAGGCGAGTTCAATGAAAGATCATGCAAACTGGAAGGACGGCAAGGGTTGGGGGCGCTCGGCGGACGACGAGTATCCCGTTATTCTGTACAAGAGAGCGATCGGGGAGCTACCCGAGATGGAAAGCAGCAAGGTGGTTGCCGCTCAGATGCGCAACCTCGTGCGGGAAGGCGATCACATTCTTGATGTAGGCTGTGGCGCGGGCCACTACCTGCGCAGCCTGCGCAGCTCCATAAAGGTGACCTTTCGCTATACGGGCGCCGACGCGACTCCGTTGTACCTGGATTATGCAAAAAAGGCGTTTCAGGGCGTACCGAACGTCGACTTCACCCAAGGCGACATCTTCGCCCTGCCATTTCCCGACAAGTCGTTTGATGTCGTGATGTGCAACAATGTTCTGATGCACCTGCCTTCGGTCGAGCAGCCGATCCGGGAGCTCTGCCGGGTTGCCAAGCGCGCGGTGCTTTTTCGCACGCTTGTCGGCGAAAACTCCTTTCGCGTGCTGGAGAGCCGCACGAAGGGCGATGAGTTTCACGCCGATGGCACTCCCAAGGCATTCGCCTTTCTGAATATCTACAGCAAAGCCTATATCGAACACGTTTTTTCGCAGATTCCCCGCATCACGAAGTTCGTTATCGATGAGGACTGGGATTACGATTCCGCAAAAATCAACGACTCCGCCGAGTACATCAAAGACCATAAGAACCCGACCTACATGATCGGCAAATGGCAGCGCGTGGGTTATATCCTGTTACCCTGGGGCATCGCGAAGTTGGAACTGAGCCCCAGCTAACGAACGCCAGGCGTTTTAGGAGACCGCGGCCATGGCAAAAATATCGCAAAGCAACCATTACGCGAACGATTTTGGGATGATTTTCCGGTCATCGGCGATCTTCTATTATCGTTATTCGAAAGACTTCAAAACGACGCTTTCGTTCATGAATTACTGGAAGCTCAAACGGGATATCGAGGTCACCGTGGTGGCGTCGCTCCGCGATCTGGATGGCCGGCTGCTCAGCCGGGAGTTCATTGCATTCGACAAAGCCATGGTGGCCAATTATCAGCCCACGTTGCCGGGCTGCGCGGAGTTCACCGGCAGTGTCGACATCGAGGCCTTCAGCGCGAAGAACCTGGTCATTCCGTACGCCGCCATCATGGCGATCTATGAAACGCCAATGGGTATTTCGCAGGTGCACAGCTACACGCGCAACTACTCGCGCTTCGAGGTCGAGGAAGGCCGTACCATCACCGATGGCGATGAGGCCTGCTGGACCCTGCGCGACAGCGCCACGGTGCAATCGTTTGGCGTCTTTCACAATGGGCCGGCGGAGCAAGCGGCTCAGACGCTCAAACTCGGCGTCTCGTCCAAATCCGGTCAGCGGCTGGAAGCCTCGATCGAGCTGCCGGCCTTAAAGCCCTTCGCGACGGTTCGGATCCTGCCGCGCGATCATGTTCCGGGGCTGGCCGAGTTTCTGGATGGCGACACGGGCAGCGCGACTCTGACCTTCAAGGTGAACCAGGGTTTCACGCGCATGCTGGTGGGCTGGGAGCGACTCGACGGCAAAGACTTTCAGGCGACGCATTCCAACTTCAACTACAGCCGGCACGAAACCGACCGGCTCGAGGCAACCGCGGCGGAAGCGTATATGAAGATTCCGAGCCTGACCGGAATGAAAAAGGAAGTTCGGATTTATCCGGAATCGGACCCCGGCAGCTACTGGATCGTGGGCGAAGCGAAGCGTTTCGAATACGTGACGGGCCGCGAGCTTACGATCTCAGGCGCCGATGCTGGCGCATTGCTACGTGTCAGCAAAAGCGGCGGTGCTCTGCCAACCCGCCTGGTCACCGCCCTCGTGCTGCAAAAAAGCGACGGCGTTTTACCCGCGGAATGCTCGCTGGGTGTTGTACATGCCAAGCGGCCGCTCAAACGTCTGTATTGGGGGCCCTGCTCGGAACGTTCCAGGCTGGTGCTGGCGACATATGAGGCCGTCTACGGCGATTGCCCGCCACACGAGAAGATCGAGCTTCAGCTTTTTTCAGCGCAAGGCCAGGAACCGCTCAAGCGAACCCTTACGGGCGCCAACCTCAAGGCGCTTTCGGATGGCATGTCTTTGACGGATGTTTTTCCCGGAATTCGCGAGTTCCTGGGTGGCGAATTCGGCTATTACACTCTCTACTGCAACTACGGCGGCTTCTTTTGCTTTTCATTGCTCGAGAACGAATGCGGAAGTGTTTCGCTTGAACATAGCTTTTGAAAAGAGGAACAAATGATTCAGATGCCAGACTTCGAAAAGGCCTGGGATTACGAGAACGGCTTTTATCTCACCTGCGACCTGACCCGCATCAGCAAGTTCATCGCCCACTACGAGCTCTTCAAGCGGGTACAGGACCTGCCGGGCGCGATCGTCGAATGCGGCGTTTTCAAAGGCGCGTCGCTGGCCCGCTTCGCCATGTTTCGCAGCCTGTTCGGAAATCCTTACGGTAAAAAGATCGTCGGTTTCGATATCTTCGGCAGGTTTCCGGAGACAAAATACCAGGACGATATCGCCGTCCGCAAGAAGTTCGTGGATGACGCGGGTGCCGAGAGCATTTCGAAAGAGCAGCTTGAAACCGTGCTCAAGAAGAAAAATCTGTTCAGCCATGTGGAGCTGGTCGAAGGCGACATCACCAGGACGGTACCCGAGTACGTCTTGCGGCACCCCGAGCTCAAAATCTCGCTCCTGAATCTCGACACCGATATCTACGAGCCGGCCTGCACGATTCTTGAGCAGCTTTACCCAAGGATTGTGCCAGGTGGAATTCTCATTCTGGATGATTACGGCACCTTTCCGGGCGAAACCAAGGCTGCTGACGACTTTTTCAAGGATAAGAAGGTCAAGATTCAGAAATTTCCATACGCAATGACCCCCTGTTTCATTCAAAAGGAGTAGTCTCAGCAGCTATGTCGAATCTTCGTTTGATCGCTCGGCTCGACATCAAGGGCCGGATATCGTGGCCAGCCTTTACGGCCGCAACAGCCTTACCGATATTGTAAAGCATACCGCTCGAAACATCTTCGTCCCACTCACCGTCGGTGGCGGAATTCGCTCGACCGACGATGTGCGCGAGCTTCTTTGCTGTGGCGCCGATAAGATCGCGGTTAATACCGCCGCAATCAAATGCCCGCAGCTCATCACCGATATTGCGCGCAGATTCGGATCCCAGTGCATGGTTCTATCGATCGAGGCCAAGAAAACGGGACCCGGAAACAAATGGGAAGCCTATAGTGAATATGGGCGCCAGGAAACGGGTCTTGACGCGGTTCAGTGGGCTATCCGGGGCCAGGAGCTCGGAGCTGGAGAAATTTTACTGACCTCCATCGATCAGGAGGGGACCCGCAAGGGGTTCGATATCGAGCTGGTCAGGCAGGTCACGGCGGCAGTCACGATTCCGGTTATCTGCAGCGGCGGCATGGGCAAGGTCGAAGATCTGCTGCGGGCCGCGAAGGAGGGCGGCGCGGACGCCGTGGCCATGGCCGATATTCTGCATCAGCGAGGCGTGGATCTGCGCACCATTCGCGAAGAGGCGCTGGCCGCGAATCTTCCCGTGAGGGCTTTATGACGACCAAAGTTACCGTCATCGATTACGGCATCGGTAACGTCTTCAGCGTGCGTGGTGCCCTCGAACACTGCGGAGCCGAAGTTTCGATCTCGAGTGACCCCGCTGAGGTTGCCCGCGCCGATCGGCTGGTGCTGCCGGGGGTGGGCGCCTTTGAAAATGGAATGGTGGCCCTGCGCGAGCGGGGTTTGGTTGACGCGATTCTGCGGCATACCGCAACGGACCGCCCCTTTCTGGGCATCTGCCTGGGCATGCAGATGCTGCTCGACGCCAGCGAAGAATTCGGCAAACACGCCGGACTGGGCCTGATACCCGGCGCCGTCGCCGGAATCCCGAACACGACTGCCGAGGGCCTGCCTCACAAGATTCCGCACATTGGCTGGAACAAGCTGGAATATCCCGTTGGCCGGTCGGGCTGGGACCATACGATTCTTGCCGGCATCGAACCGGGCGCGACCGTCTATTTCGTGCATTCCTTCACGCCGGTACCGGCCGAAGACCGGTTGCGACTCGCCGATTGCCGCTATAACGGACGATTGATCTCGGCTGCCGTGCAAAGAGGGTCAGTTTTCGGATGCCAGTTTCACCCCGAGAAAAGCGGGAGTGTCGGACTCAGGATTATCCTGAATTTCCTGAGGATCTGAGAAATGAGAAGCTTATGGCAATTCCTGCGCGACCTGCGCCGCTGCCTTTCCCTGCGCCGGAAAATTCGGCGGATCTCGCACTCGGACTCCAAATCGGGACACATCGTCTTCAACACCGTTTCCTATTACAACTTTGATGCCTTCATTGGCGAAAACTACTGTGCCTACCTGCTCGCCTGCTGCGGTTACACGGTAACCATGCTGATTGACGATTTTCAGATGGCCCAGGGCGAGATCATCCAGGTCACCCACGGCCCCGACGACTATCGCAAGTACAACTCCTTCAAAAATCGCCTGTATCGCGCTGTTTATATTTTGATGATTCGTGGGGTTTTCCGGCACCCTCGGATCAAGGTGACGCGTTACTCGCGGCTTCTGCAAAAGGCCGGGCCGAAGCTTGAGCTTACCAAGGCCGACCAGCGCCACGTGGATGCATCGGTGCTGCGCTATTTTCAAAGCGCCAAGGTGGATCTGAATGATGCCGGTGAAAAAAAATATCACGATGCCACCACCGAAAATGCTCGGATTTCGAAAACCATCGGCCGCTACGTCGCGAGCCAGCTGAATCCCGACCTCTTCTTCACGACCCACGGCATCTACGCGTCCTGGGGCCCGGCTTACGATCAGCTGCGGGAACATGCCATTCCCTGCCTGATCTACGGCTGGGGCTCCTACCTGTGGCCAACCGTGCACGTGACCAATACATCTTTTTTCTACATGTCGGAATCCGACCTTTGGCTCGAGTTCCAGGGGCGCAAGCTGGGCGAAGCGGAGCTGCTGCGGCTCGACGATTATTTCGCGAAGCGTTTTGGCGGAAAGGCGATTGACACGAGCATGTACCTGCGCGGAGTTGACGCTGACGCCCACGTGGAAATCGATACCAGCCCGGCCGGGCACGTCATTGGAATGTTTCCCAACGTGATCTGGGACGCGAACCTGCCCGAGCGCAATATTGTTTTCGAAAACGCCGTGGACTGGATCGTGAAAACGATTCGGTTCGTCGAAACGCGGCCAGAGCTGCACCTGATCGTGCGCTACCACCCGTCCGAAGCCACGCTGATGTCTTACGCAAAAAAAATGGGCCCGCTCGTGGAGGCCCGGATTCCAAATCTGGCTTCGATCAAAAACGTCACTATTTTGCCTTCGAATGCGAAGGTTCGCACCTATACTCTGCTCAAGGACTATGTCGATATCGGGCTCGTCTACGAAAGCATGCTGGGACTGGAGCTGCCTTACCTGGGAATACCGGTGCTCACTGTGGCGAAATCGCGCTACCGGGGCGTGGGAAACTCCTTCGAACCCCGAAACGAAGAGGAATACTTCAGGCTATTGGGGCAACCCGAGAAACTACTTTCTGATTTCAAGGCCGGCACCTTCCGGGAGCGCGCGATTTTCTACGCCTACTTCTATCTCTTCGAATCAGCGTGGCCGCTGCCGATTTTTGACGAAAAACGCTACAGCCAGGTGAACTTCGAGGTCGACGTGAAGGAGCTCGACCCGGCGTTCAATCAAAAAATCACTAAAAT
>JACQAW010000231.1 GCA_016194725.1 Deltaproteobacteria bacterium | reverse complement strand
GACATCGCCGGGCTGCCCGGAATAGCCGGTGGGGCCATTTTAGGCGATGGGCAGGCAGCCCTGATTCTGGACATCAATCAAATCATCGAGGCGTCGCAATGAACGAAGCGCAGATGGAAGTTTACATGAAGCAGCTTCAAGATAGGCAACACCAGGCGCAAACCGCCGCCAGCCGGGCGCAGGAAGCCGGGCTTGGGGCTGACATCGATTTTCTGGTCTTCGCCCTGGGTGGCGAGGAGTTCGCCGTGCCGCTGCTGGAAGTGAAATCGGTGCTGGCGTTGCCTGAAACGACACCCGTGCCTTATATGCCGGAATACTACCTGGGCATCGTAAACCTGCACGGCCAGATCGTTTCGGTGGTTGATATGCGGATGAAGCTGAAGCTCGAGGTCCAAAATACCCCGGATACTTCGGTGGTCGTGCTGGAATCCGGAAAAACCTGCATGGGATTAGTCGTGGATTCGATTAACCGGGTGCTCTCGGTAAAGAACGTAAAGGAAGTCGAACCGGTAAAAATTCTCGATGTTGAAAAGACCTTGAACGGTGGGAAAATATGAGAAAATTCAGTTTAAACGCTAAAATATCTTTCGTGGTCCTCGTCCTGATCGTGGCCAACTTCACGATCGCGTTGATGGCTTTCGACAAGATGTCGGAGATCAACCAGTCCCTCGGCAGCATCACGAGCGTGGTGGTGCCGCGAATGTCGGAAGGCGAGGCGCTGCGCGACATCATGCGGCGGCTCGCGGTGGCCGAGCGCACGCTGATCGCGGAAGACACCAAGGAAGGCGCGGCACGCGCCACCAAGGACATCGGCGACCTTTCGGATCTGTTTCTGATTCAATGGAACCAGGTTTATCGGGGTGCCGCGGTTCAGGGCAAGGAAAAGCTTCTCAAAGCCAAAGAGCTTTTCGCGAAATGGAAAGAGTCCAGCCAGGAGACGCAGAATCTGGTGCAGCAGGGGCATGCCAATGCCGCCATTGCCCTGGCCAACGACAAGGGGCGCACGGCCATGCAGGCCCTCCAAAGCGAGATCAGCCAGCTGGTCGACATGAACAAGCGCGTGATGGACGAAGTCACGGTGCAGACCGACATCGAATACGCCAAGGCTCGCGGCGTGCTGACCACGGTTGCGGTGGGCGCGATCCTGTTCGGCATCGCTCTGGCGTTTTTCTTCCTGCGTGCGGTTTCGAGATCGATCAACCGGGTCATCGACCGGCTGAATGCCAATACCGGCCACGTCACGCTTGCGGCGCAGCAGATCGCGATGTCGTCCAAAGGCCTTTCTGACTCCACGACGCAGCAGGCGATTTCGCTCGATCGCACTACGTCCAAGGTACGCGAGATGAACGAGACCGTCAAACGCAACGCCGATACGGCAAGACGCACGTGCGAAATTTCGCTGTTCAGCGAGAATGCCGCGAAAAAAGGCAAGCACGTGGTAGCGCAGATGATCTCGGCCATTTCCGAGATCAATACGGCCAATCACAACATCATGAAACAGATCAGCGAGAGCAACGAGCAGATCGCGCAGATCGTGAAGATGATCGGCGAAATCGGCGACAAGACGAAGGTCATCAACGACATCGTTTTTCAGACCAAGCTGCTCAGCTTCAATGCGTCCGTCGAGGCGGCGCGCGCCGGCGAGCATGGCAAGGGCTTCGCGGTGGTGGCCGAAGAGGTGCGCAACCTGGCCCAGATGAGCGGCAACGCCGCGCGGGATATCACTTTTATGCTGGATGGAAGCATCCAAAAGGTCGAGAATATCGTAAAGGAGACACAGGAAAAAGTGGAACGCCTGGTGGTCGAGGGCAATGCGAAGGTGGAAGCGGGTACGCGCGTGGCTAACCAGTGCGGCAGCGTGCTTGACGAAATCGTGCTCAATGTCGGCTCGGTGAACCAGATGGCGCTCGACATTTCGAATGCCAGCGACGAGCAGGCCGCCGGCATCGAGGAAGTGTTCAAGACCGTGAAGAAACTGGAAGAGGTTACCCAGGAAAACGCCGCGGTTTCGATCGAAGCGGCAAAGGTGGGCGAGGAGCTTACGGATGAAGCCAAGGTGCTGCGCGCGATCGTGGGTATTCTGGTTCGTACCATCAAGGGCGGCCGCGGGGCTGACCCCGTGCTGCCGGCAGCCAAGGTCGAAGCGGCCTGGACCTATCCCGAGATGCGGGCCGAAACCGGCGAGATGAAGCAGTCGCGCTCAGGCGAGCCGGTCTCGGTGCAAACCGCGAATGCCGATGAGACGGATGTCGACCCCGGCAACGTCATCGAGCTCGATGCCCAACGCAAGAAGAGCGATGGCGTGCCGCTGAACATCGCGGTAGTTTCGACCGAGGCCACTGACGAGCCCGATGTCTCGCTGGGCGTGACGGTCGGCATTCCGGAAAAAAATGAAGTAGTCACCAGTACCACAACCAGCATTGCCAACACAGGAGGCTAATCGTGTTTGACCCGAAAACCAGAGTGTTAGTCGTCGACGATATGACGACGATGCGAAAGCTCGTCATGAAAATCTGTACGGATCTTGGACTCACCGACATTACCGAAGCCGCCGACGGCGAAAAGGCCTGGGCCTTGATCAACACCGAAATCAAGCCCATCGGCCTGGTGATCTCGGACTGGAACATGCCGCATCTTACAGGCCTGGATCTGCTCAAGCGGGTGCGTGCCGATGCCCGCCACAAGGCGATGCCCTTTCTGCTCGTCACTGCCGAAGCCGAGGCCGCTCAGGTCAGCGAAGCCGTGAAGGCGGGCGTGGACAACTACATCGTCAAGCCCTTCAATGCTCAAACGCTGACCGAAAAACTGGAAGCGATTCACAAAAAACGCAGTTAGCTGAAAACACGGTACACAAGTGGCACGCGCCGAGAAAATCGCGACTTCCTCGATCAGTCTGTTGACCGTAGGGCTTGACCCCGACGAGCTCAACTCGTTGTCCCACGTTTTCGAATACTGCCGCGTCGAGCACATCGACATGGACCTGAACAAGCTGGCCTCGGGCGCAATCGAGTCGGCGGCCAGCGGCGGCGGCAAGTTCACGCCTGATTTGCTGATCTGCGGGGAATCCAAGACGGCGGTGTCGCTGGACGAGATCGCGCAGACGATTCGGATGACCTTCCCCAACGCCCAGATGTTCTGCGTCTGCCGCAATCGCCGCAACTACAATCGCAAGGCGCTGGTGAAGAACGGCTTCAACGACGCGTATCTTTTTCCCATGGAGGCGGGTGCGTTGAGGCGTGGGGTTTTCATCGCCTTGAACAAGCTCACCAACGGAATCGTCAAGGCATACCGGCCCGTGCGGATGGCGGATATTCGAGTGGGCGCCGAGCTGCCCTGCAAGATCGCCATCTATCTGCCCGTGAACCACAAGTACGTGCATTTTCTGAACGAAGAGGTGATATTCACCGGGGCGCATCTTGAAAAGCTGCGCAGCCACCGCATTTCATCTGTTTATGTGCAGGTCGAGGACCTGCCGGCTTTCTATGACTATGCCACTGCCGGCACGAAGCAGGTGGACCCCGCAGCCAAGATGAGCATGACCGAACGCCGGCACCGCCTCGAAGACGAGACGCGCCGCCTGCTGGGCGGAATGTTTCAGGCCGGTGGCGCCATTTCGATCGAAGAGGGCCAGAAGACCGTCGAAGATTTACAGTCCGCGGTACAGCGCTACATCCTCGATTTTCCGCCGCACGAGCTGCGGTTTCAAATCTTATCCATGATGGGCGAAATGGAAGACAGCTATTCGCACGTCATCAATACCGCCATCTACGGCGCGCTGTTTTCGATTGCGCTGGAGGTGGGCACGCCAGCCGACATTGCCCTGGCCGGGCTGCTGCACGACATCGGACTGGTCGATGTTCCGGAGCAGGTGGTATTGAAGCCTGTGGCTCACCACAATGAAGAGGACGCCGTGCTCTACCAAAAGCACGTCGATGCCACCGTGGCCGTCATGAAAGAGCACAAGCTGACGGTGATGGGGCCGGTAATGAAAGCCGTGTACCAGCACCATGAGTATTTCGATACTTCCGGATATCCCGCGGCCATGGTGAAGGCAGGGATTTCAAAAGACGCGCAGATCGTCACCCTGGCCGATCACTTTGACTATCTTACCCGTTTTGTCCAGGGCCAGGCGGCGATGACGCCCGAAGAGCATTTCGAGAAATTTCGTCTTGGCATGCTGGAAAACGGACGCAATGTGATGGTTGACCCCGAGCTGGTCAAAAAAGTATTGGGTCTTTTCCCGAAACAGTAAAAGGATTCTCATGAGTGTGAGCGTAAACGTAAATTTTTTCAAGCCGTTCATAGATGGAACCGCCAATACGCTGAAGGTGCAGTGCTCCACCGAAGCCAAGCCCATGAAGCCTTATTTCAAGGGTCAGAGCAACGAGCCCGAGCGCACTTTTTCCATCGCGGCCATTCTTGGCATCACCAGCCCAAGCTTCACTGGGACGATTTCGGTGTGCTATCCTAAACCGGTATTTCTGGGGCTGATGAACCGCATGCTGGGCGAAAAATACACCGACCTGTCGCGCGACCTTGAAGACGGCGCGGCCGAGCTGCTCAATATTATTTTCGGGCACGCCAAGCGCGTGCTCAACGCGCAGGGTTTTACCCTGCACATGGCTATCCCCACCGTCATTCGAGGCGAGAACATGACCTCGCGCCACGTTTCGGAAACGCCGACGATCGTACTGCCGTTCTCATCAGATCTGGGTGAGTTTTTTCTTGAGATCTGCACCTATCCGCAGCAGCCTCAGGGCCCGGTTGCCGAGGAAAAGAAGTAATCCGTGCTGGCATTATAGCATTTTTCGTTAGAGAATTCAGCCATGAGCAAAACCTCGAAGGCACCCAAGGCAGAAGACGTGGAATTGGAATGGTATAAGACCGTTTACCAGGGCGACACCATGCCGCAGCTGACACTCAGGGCCCTGGTCATGGGCTCGGTGCTGGGTGGAGTGATGTCGCTCTCGAATCTTTACGTCGGGCTCAAGACGGGCTGGGCCCTGGGAGTGGCCATTACCGCGTGCATTCTTTCTTTTGCGATCTACAAGTCGCTCATGGGCGCATTTCCAAAGCTGTTTAAAACCGAGATGTCGATCCTGGAAAACAACTGCATGCAGTCCACGGCCAGCAGTGCGGGCTATTCGACGGGCGGCACCATGGTGTCGGCCATTTCCGCGTACCTGATCGTGACCGGCCATCATATTCCCTGGCCGGTGCTGGCGTGGTGGACATTTTTTCTCGCGTCGCTCGGGGTTTTCATGGCCATTCCCATGAAGCGGCAGATGATCAACGTCGAGCAGCTCAGGTTTCCCAGCGGCATCGCGGCTGCAGAGACATTGAAAAGCCTGCACTCCAAGGGCAAGGTAGCCTCGCAAAAGGCGCGCGCGCTTGGGTTATCGGGCCTGGTTGGCGCGATCATCACGTGGTGCCGCGATGCCGGCAAACCCGCGTTTCTCAACTTTCCCAGCAACGTCGGATTGTTTCCGGGCGCTTCGAAAGCGACGTTGATGGGCATTCCGCTGATCAAATGGACGCTTTCGTTCGAGATGAGCACCATCATGATCGCCGCCGGTGCCATCATGGGCTGGAAGGTGTGCTGGTCGATGCTGTTTGGCGCCACGGTGAATTACGCCATCCTGGCTCCGTGGATGGTGCACCTGGGCGCAATCAGTGGCGACCCGGCCAAGATGGGCTACCGCGCGATTGTGGCGTGGAGCACCTGGGGCGGGGCCGCGATCATGGTCACCTCGGGCATGCTGCAGTTCGTGTTGCAGTGGCGCACGATCGCACGCGCGTTCAGCGGCCTCGGCGAGTTGTTCGGAGGCGGAGAAACCAAACAGCGCAAAGACGATCCGATGGAGCGCATCGAGGTGCCCAGCACCTGGTTTTTGACCGGCACCATTCTTTCGGGAATGGGCTGCGTGGCCGTGCTTTATCATTCGTTCGGCACGACCATCTGGATGGGCGTGTTTTCCGTCATCATGACTTTCTTTCTTTCGGTGGTGGCGTGCCGCGCGACAGGCGAGTCGGACATCACTCCCATTGGGGCGATGGGCAAGGTGACGCAGCTTTTCTTCGGCGCCATTTCTCCAGCCAATCTGGTGACCAATCTGATGACAGCCAGCGTGACGGCCGGAGCCGCAGGCTCGAGTGCCGATCTGCTTACAGATCTCAAGAGCGGGTATTTGCTGGGCGCCAACCCGCGCAAACAGTTCCTGGCGCAGTTCGTGGGCATTTTCGCTGGTACCCTGGTAGTCGTTCCCGCATTCTATCTTCTGGTTCCCGACGCCGCGTCGCTGGGCACCGACAAATGGCCGGCACCGAGCGCCCAGGTGTGGGCCGCCGTGGCGCGGCTGCTGGGAAGCGGGTTGCATGCCCTGCATCCTACCGCCCGGATTGCGATTCTAATCGGAGGCGCGCTCGGAATTATTCTTCCGCTGCTCGAGCTGGCGTTTCCCAAAGCCGCGAAATACCTGCCATCGCCCATGGGCCTTGGGCTTTCAATGGTCATTCCCTTTTTCAACTCGCTCTCGATGTTCATCGGAGCCGTAATCGCGATCGGTTACGAAAAAAGAAATCCGGTCATGGCCGAACGTTTCGTCATTCCGGTCGCCTCGGGGCTGATTGCCGGCGAGTCGCTGATGGGAATTGTTGTCGCGCTCCTCAGCTCAGCCGGAGTTATTTAAACCACCCGATAACCGCCACCGGTCAACAGAACCGGAACGGGGACCGGTTTCGGCACCGGGCCAGGGACTGGCACGGGTGCTGTTCACGGGTTACGGGTCACAGGCTACTGGTGTTTGCCAGTCGATACTCAATGTGGGTTCGAGCCAGCTCCTTTTGCCCATTACAGAAACTTTCGTCGTACTGGCTGCCCTGTTCGTCGAAAACCGTTCGCGATCGGATAATGTATCCCGGTTCGCGGCCAAGGGTTTGTTCAACACTCAACGTTGTGCCGTCGAAAGTTCCCACTGAAGTAACCTTGTTACCCACCCCGAATTCGTAGCTGCCACTTACTCCCTTGCGAATCCAGTATTCGCGAACGTAACTTCGCGCCGCGCCCGAGACCGCCGTTTCAGTGATTTCGCTATGGGAATAGAGCGTGCTGTCCTGCACCCTGGCCTGTACTTGAGCATCGATGCGAGTTTTGCGGCCCGAAATAGCTTGAGTGCGTTCGCCGGTGCCCAGCCACCGGCCAGCCATGCGTTCAAACAACGAATCTGCTGTCGGCTGGGAGGCCGCGGCAGGTAGTGAAAGCAGTGTGGTCAGGAGCACGAGGCAGGCGGCGCGCATGATTCCATTAGCTACAAAAGTTTCATTGTTTTGTCAGGAGATAACGATAAAAATCGCGCGCGCGCTGATGAAGTTCGGTCTTCCATTCCGGCGACTGAATCGACAAAGACGAAGAAATGTGTTGATCAAAAAGCCGGGCAAGCTTGCGGCAGTTGTTGTCGCGCTCGCAATGGTAGCTCTCGAGCATGTCAAGGGCCCTGCGCCGGACCTCGATGTCATAGTGATAGAAGAAATTGGCGACCAGGATGTGCATGTTCTTTTTGTCGGCGTCCCAGTGAAAATCGGGGTTTGTGGAGCTGCAGCGGTCGGCATCATGATTGGCCATGGGGTGGTAGGGGTGGAACTGCAGCTTTTTCTCAAATAGCTCGCTCAGCTCGTAACAGCGTACTTTCCATAGGTTGTACTGCTCAGCCTGCGTACGCACGCGGGAGCAGGCGGGTAACGCGAGGGTGCAGCTCAAACCGGCTAAAACAGCCAAAAACCTGTTCATGGCCTAGAGTGTAAACCCAAATGGCGAGTTGTGCTATGGTGCCGCCATGAATAGCAATGCTTCCACAACGGTCGTGGTTGGGATGTCGGGGGGCGTGGACTCCTCGGTTGCCGCGCTGCTGCTGCGCCAGGCCGGCTACCGGGTCATTGGGCTGTTCATGAAAAATTGGGAAGAAAAAGACGAGCAGGGCGTCTGCACGTCGGCCGCCGAATACGCCGACGTGGTGCGGGTTTGCGAGAAGCTCGACATTCCTTATTACGCCGTCGAGTTCGTGCAGGAATACTGGGACAATGTTTTTACCCAGTTCGTGGCCGAATACAAAGCGGGTTACACTCCCAACCCCGACGTGCTTTGCAATCGCGAAATAAAATTCAATGTCTTCCTCAAAAAAGCCATCGAGCTCAAGGCCGATTACCTGGCAACCGGCCATTACTGCCAAAAGGGAAGCGGCCTCGGCGGTGACGTGCTTCTCAAAGGTGCCGATGGCGGCAAGGACCAGAGTTACTTCGTCTACACCCTCAATAAAGACATCCTGTCGAAGGTGATGTTTCCCATCGGGCACATGCAAAAGCCCCAGCTGCGCGAGCTGGCGCGCCAACATGGGTTGCCCACGCATGACAAGAAAGACAGCACGGGCATCTGCTTCATAGGCGAAAGGGATTTCAAGAAATTTCTGGGCCAGTACGTGGCTCTAAATGAGGGCGATTTTCGCAATCTCGATGGCCGCAAAGTGGGCCGGCATACGGGCGCTGCCTACTACACGCTGGGTCAGCGCCGGGGCTTGGGTCTGGGCGGCGAAGGCGATCGCTGGTTTGTCGTAGGTAAAGACATCGCGACGAACACGGTTTTTGTCGAGCGCGGCGAGCTGCATCCGGCGTTGTACTGCGACTACCTTACAGCCACTGAGCCGTCGTGGGTTTCGGGCCAGGCGCCCGGTCCGTTGCCCTTTCGCTGCAAGGCCAAAGTTCGTTACCGCCAGCCCGATCAGGAATGCACGATCACCGGCATTGACGCTGGCGTGGTGCGTGTCGAGTTTTCAAGGCCGCAGCGTGCGGTTACGCCCCGGCAGTCCGTCGTCTTTTACGAGGGCGAGGTTTGCCTGGGTGGCGCGCTGATTGCTGATGCTGGGCCAAGCTATCATGCGATGAACAAGCCCATTCCGCCAGAGGAACCAAACTCATGAAAAAAGATGAAGAACTCAAATCTGACGCTTACTGGAAAACCCGGCTCACCCCCGAGCAGTTCCGCGTCCTTCGCGAAAAAGGCACCGAGCGGCCGGGTACGGGCGAGTACTATCACCTCAAGGACAAGGGCACCTATTTGTGCGGGGCCTGCGGCCTGGAGCTCTTCGCCTCCGACGACAAGTACGACTCGGGCAGCGGCTGGCCCAGCTTTTTTGAAGAGCTCAAAGCCGGCAATATCGAGCAGGTGGTGGACTCCAGCCACGGCATGCAGCGCACGGAGATACTGTGTTCGCGCTGTGGCAGTCACCTGGGTCATCTTTTCGACGACGGCCCCGAGCCTACAGGGAAACGCTACTGCGTAAATTCCCTGTCGCTCAAACTGGATCGCGGTAAAAAATAAGACCGGCTCCATTCACAGGGGCAAGAAGGGTAGGAGTTTGGCAGGAGGCATGGGGAATGGGATGGACCAACACCTGCCTCATGCCCCCTGCCTAAAACCCACCCATCTCGCCCCTG
>JACQAW010000230.1 GCA_016194725.1 Deltaproteobacteria bacterium | reverse complement strand
TCCGACAGGTGTATGGCCACGGTCTTATGATGGCTGGACCGCGCCGGGAACCTTGACCCTCGATGCACTGGCACGCTGGGTGGGCGAGCAGAAATGGGTACCCGGGCGTGAGTTCGTCTTTCATGGCAGCAGCAATCAGGTGATGCGCTGGGCCTGTACCTTGCTCGATCGTGGTGCCAAGAATTGCATTGTCGTCGAGGAGGGCGCGCAGCTCCGCTGCTGGCGTTCGCATCGCGACCGGTTTTTGGCCAAGGGCGGCCGCGTTTTGCTGCAGCACCAGATTCAGCGCGTGGAGCAGGAGTCGGCCAATGCGCTGGCGATTTATCTTGCCAACGAGCAGGGCACCTTGATCGTGAAAGCCGATACGATCGTGCTGGCGCCTTCGAACGGTGAAGTCTTCAACAGCCCTGCTGAGTGGAAGTCCGGCCTTTTTTACGTGCAAAGAAGAGCGTCGCCCTGGGACGCGCTGATCGATGAGGAGCAGTGGTTCGAGCGCCTCGACTGGCGCGAGCTTTACTGGCGCGTTTCGCGCATGCTCGAGGTCGTCGACTACGCCGAGGCTGAAGGCGCGCTGCGAATGCTGCGCAACGAGCGCCGCGGCCTGCTGGAATATCGCAAGCCTTCGACGCGTAAAGATCTGGCGTATAGCGGAAAAATTCTTACGCGCGATTCGCTTTCAGGGCTGCAGCGTACGCCCTCGGTGCCGGCCAACATGGCCACGCCCAAGCCTGTGGCCAGCCTGGAATGTTACGAGAACATTCCGTGCCGTGCCTGTGCCGACGCCTGCCCCGAAAACGCGATCGACATCGTGCGCATCACCGACCTGCCCAGCCTGCTCGAAGACAAATGTACGGGCTGCGGCGCCTGCGTGGCCGTGTGTCCTGCCGGTGCCGCCGTCATGGTCAAAGAGCTGCCCGCGCAGCAAAAGGCCCAGCTCGGTGGCCTATGAGGAGGGCGCACATCGCGTGCTCGAGGTGGAATCGACGAACGTGCACCTTTGGGAAGGCCGGAATTTCAGATTGGTCAAAGGTGAGTTCCAGGTTTCCGAAGCCGAGGCCTCGGTGAATTCGCCGGTGCTGCTGAAACGGGCCTGGGTGATGCTCAATGGCGTGAAGCGCCTATGCCCAATCGATGTGCCGATTACCGTCGCTCTCTGGCAGCTGGGGCAACGCCGATTCGAAGACGCGCTTTTCTGCCACGACGGCAGCTGCCATCTTTGCGAGGTGGTCGTGAACGGCGAAGCCGCGCTGGCGTGTAAAACGCTCGTGCGCGACGGCCAGGAAATCATGTTCGGCGCCAAGACCGCCCGCATGACAAATCCGCTTTGCCCCTGCAAACAGGTCAGTGCGGCTGATTACAAGACCTTGGGCGCCGACGGTGTTCCGGAAAAAATAGTGCGCGAGATCAGCGGAGTGGGGCACGGCACCTGCCATGGGCGCTGGTGCCTGGCCTCGAACGAGTTTGCCTCGGAGTCGGCCGCCGCGAGCGGTGAGAAAAAGTTACGCCCGATGTTTCACGGCTACGAGGCGTCGCCCTGGCGCGACATCTGGGCCAGCGACGTAGCCGAGGCCGACCCGGCGGATAACGCGAGCGACAACGACTCCGAACTTTGAGGCCGCAGCTTGGGCAGCGAGTTTTCAGCCAGAAAGCGCTCGATCATGATGTTGATGAGCTCGGGAATATCCATCTGCGGGCAATGGCTGCCGTTGCGAATCAGCTCATATTTGCTGCCGGGAATGAGCTGATGCATGATCTCCTGCGCTTCGCGCGGGATGATGAGGTCATTTTCGCCCGAAATGATCAGCGTGGGAATGTCGATGCGGTGAAGCCAAGGCGTGGCATCGTAGGTTTCGTAGTCCTTGAGCAGTTGCAGCGTGATGATCATGTCCATCTGCGAGAGCATGCGCACGTAGGTTTCGATGTCTTCGGACTTTGCCAGATTCGGATTGAAGCCCAGCTGGCCCACGACCCACGGCACGATTTTGCTGCGGCCTTGGGCCTTCCACATTAAATTGACCAGGCGCGGATGTCGTTTGTAAGCCTGGTAAATATACGGAAACGCCATATGCATGAAATTCGTGCGCAGCAGCGTCTCGAGCGGGCCGCGCGCGTTGCCATTGGCCAGCACCATGGCCTCGACGCGATTCGGGCAACGCTTGTAAAATTCCAGCACCAGATTCACGCCCATGGAGTGGCCCAGCAGCGTGGCCTTGGGCAGGTGCAGCTCGTTCATCAGGCATTCGATGTCGTGCGCGATATTGTCGATGGTCAGGGCTTCGGGCTTGGCCGGAGCGTCGGAACGGTGGTGGCCCCGGTAGTCAAACCAGATCACCGTATAATTCTTTTTGAAATAATCCATCTGGTAGCTCCAGTGCAGCTTGGAGCAAACCAGTCCGTAGCAAAATACGAGCGGGGGGCCGCTGCCCTCGACAGAGTAAAAAAGACGCGTTCCGTCGAAAGTTTTGTAAAAGCCGTTTTGCATCGGACTTTCAGCTTAACCCGATTTCAAGCCGTTTCAAAGCGCATCTGCTGCAAATGGCCCATACGCTGCATATAGGCACGCAATGGCTCATGCTCGGCGGTCAAAAGTTCCGGGTCGGTCTTGAGAATGTCAAAGGCCGCCTTGCGGGCTTCATGCAAAACAAATTGGTCGCGTACCAGGCTGGCGTATTGAAACTGCAGCTCGCCGCTTTGCCGGGTTCCCAGGAATTCTCCGGGTCCCCGAATTTCCAGGTCCAGCTCGGCAAGTTTGAAACCGTCGCGCGTCTGTTCCATGGCTTTAAGGCGGTCGTAAGCCTGGGTGGCTCCGCCAGCCGTCAGCAGAAAACAGTACGAGGTTTCGGTGCCGCGCCCGATGCGCCCGCGCAGCTGATGCAGCTGCGACAGCCCGAAGCGTTCGGCATGCTCGATGGCCAGCACCGTGGCGTTGGGAACGTCGACGCCCACTTCCACCACGGTGGTGGAAACAAGTACCTGAATTTCACCCAGTTTAAAGGAGTTCATGACATCCGCTTTTTCGGCTGGCTTCATGCGTCCGTGCAGCAGACCCACGCGAAAACCTTTAAGCGGGCCGTTGGCCAGCTCTTCGGCCCCGGTGACCGCGTTGGCCAGATCTATTTTTTCTGACTCTTCAACCAGCGGATAAATCACGTAGGCCTGGCGCCCGTTTTTCAGCTCGTTGCGAATCTTGTCGTGCATGGCCGCACGATCATTCTCTTTGGTAATTCGGGTGAAAACAACGGGACGGCCTTTGGGCATCTGGCGAATCGTTGAAATGTCCAGGTCCCCATACGCCGTCAGCGCCAGCGTGCGGGGAATGGGCGTAGCCGTAAGCGAAAGCACGTGCGGGTGGTCGCCCTTCGCGCGCAGCCGCATGCGCTGGTCGACGCCAAAGCGGTGCTGCTCGTCGACGATCACCAGTCCCAATTCCTGAAAGCTCACCGGATCTTCAATCAGCGCGTGCGTGCCGATCAAAATCTGACAGGCGCCACTGGCCAAGCGTCCCAGAATTTCGTCGCGTCGGGCTTTAGTGGTTGAGCCTGTCAGCAAATCCACTGTCAGCAGCTGACCGGTTGGAAGCAGTAACCCATCCACCGTCTTGCGCGCGTTACCCAGATGCTGTTCGGCCAGGATTTCAGTTGGCGCCATGATCGCCACCTGGCTGCCGCCCGCAATGACGGGCAACGCGCTGGCCAGGGCTACCAATGTTTTTCCGCAGCCCACATCGCCTTGCAGCAGGCGGTTCATCGGCTTGTCGACGGCCAGATCGTCGAAGATGCGAGCAATCGAGCTGTTTTGGTCCTCGGTCAGCTCAAAGGGCAGCCGTTTTTTAACCTGCTCGAACAAAGCTTCGACGCCCTGCTTGGGATAGGGCTTTGTCCGCTCGCGCCGCATGTTGAGCCTGCGCCGACCAACCACCCATTCAAATTTGAAAAGCTCGTCGAAAATCAACCGGCGCTGCTCGGGCGTATTGAAGGCGCGCAGGTTTTCGATCGAGACGGTTTTCGGCGGCGCGTGCAGGGTTCTTACCGCGCGGCCCAGGTCGATGAGCGAGTGGTCACGCCGCACGTGTTCGGGCAGCTCGTCGGGCAAATGACCGGCACAAGTCTCCACTGCCAGCCCAACGATCTTACGAAGCACTTTTTGATTGAGCCCTTCGGTTTCGGAATAGAGCGGCAGAATTTTTTCGCTCGTAACCTTCGTGGCATCTTCCACCTCCCACTCGATATCGGGATGAATCATGCCCAGGCGCGCGCCAAAGGTCCTTGCCGTGCCATAGACCAGCAGCTGCGGACGTTCGCGCAGCTTGGTGTCCATGAATGTGCGGTTATAGGCAAACCATTTGATCGAGAGCGTGCCAGTGCCGTCTTCGATGCGCGCTTCGAGCATGGGACGCTGCAGTCGGCGAATCGGTACGTAGTTGTGGCTGATGACCCTTCCGCGCACCAGCGCGACCTCGTCCTGCTTCAGCGACGCGATCGTGCGCAGCGTGGAGCGGTCCTGATAATCGCGGGGAAAATAAAAAATCGCGTCACGAACCGTGCGAATGCCTTTGACCTCGAGAAGCATAGCCAGCTTCGGACCAACACCTTTCAAAAACTGTATGGGCGTTTCCAGCGTCAGGGGGCCGTGCGCTTTTTTGGCGCCCGAGCCTGGTGCTGTCGGGGGTGCCTTATTCGTATCTGACTTCGATGACGTCGTAGGCGACGTTTCCCTTGGGGGCATTGACTATTACTTCGTCCCCGGCTTTTTTGCCGATTAGCGCGCGGGCAATGGGCGAGCCGATGGAAATTTTATTCACTTTCAAATCCGCCTCATCGACTCCGACGATCTTGTACTTCACTTCCTTGCCTGAGTCCTGGTCTGAAACCACCACGGTCGCGCCAAAGACGATTTTGTCGGACTTGATTTGCGAAGGGTCAATAACCTGAGCCGAAGCCAGCTTGCCGTTGAGCTCCTGAATTCTTCCCTCGATAAAACTCTGGCGCTCTTTGGCTGCCGAATAATCCGCATTTTCTGAAAGGTCGCCGTGGCCGCGGGCGATTTCGATGGCTTTGATGACGGCCGGACGGTCAACAGCCTTCAGGCGTTTCAGCTCTTCATCGAGCGCGCGCTTGCCCTCGACGGTCATTGGAATCGATGGAATAGAACTCAGAACAGATCCATTTGTCATAGAGGGTCAACCTAGCATATCAAATCAAGATTATTCACCCCAAAAACAAGCGACTATAACGCAATGCACTGCCATGTTATTTGCCCTTTTTGAACAGCGCTTCGGCAGCCTTTCGGGCCTGTTCGCTAGCGCTCAGGCCCGATGGCGTCTTTCTGGCTTCGCTGGGTTTGAAATGGTCGCAGAAGTTTGCCTTCTCTTTATCGACCACGCGATCGGCCACGGTTTCAGCGCATTCATTGTAGCGTGAGGTGTCGTAATGCAGGCAGTTCAGGCAAACGTGGGTTGCGCTTCGGCAACCTTCGCAGGTGTCCTGACGGCCGAAGTCCACAGTGGCGTTCAGCTGGCGTCCGCACTTATGGCACGCGGGCATGGGCAATAACCTTTCCGCTCGCGGTTCCGTTACTGGTGGGCTTGGTAGGCACCTCGGGCTTCAGCGGAGAAAGGGTGAGGGCATGCGATTGCAAAGCGGCGATCGCTTTCAGAAACGCGCGCGCCATGGTCAGCAAAGTACAATAAGGGATTCGCTTTTCCAGCGCGGTTCGGCGAAGCGAGTAGCTGTCGAGAATCGCCTTTTCGCCATTCGTGGTGTTGATAACCAGCTGGTATCGGCCGGCCGCCAGCTGAGTCACGCACGTCGGAAATCCACCGCCGACTTTGGCCACGAGGTCGGCCGGAATTCCGTACTTGGTCAAAAACGCATGCGTGCCCGGAGTCGCATCCAGCGCAAAACCCAT
>JACQAW010000229.1 GCA_016194725.1 Deltaproteobacteria bacterium | reverse complement strand
GTACAGCGGAAATGAACGTGGAACGAGCTGGTCTGTGTGGAATACGGCTCATCAAGTCGGCGGTGGATTGATTCTGGTGCTTGCCGGTTATCTTACCGATCAATACGGCTGGCGCGCGAGCTTTTACGTTCCGGCCGCGATCGCCGTGGTTTGCTCGATCTTCCTCATCAACCGCTTGCGCGACACTCCGGAGTCGCTGGGGCTGCCCTCGATCGAGGACTACCGAGACGACCATCCTGTCATGGACGCGGACGCGGACTCCAAGGCTGACGCCCCCCACGCCGCCATGCCCATGCGCGATATCTTTTTCAAACACGTGCTGCGCAACCGCCAGATCTGGTTTTTGTCGCTGGCCAATTTTTTCGTCTATCTGGTGCGCTACGGCGCCATGGACTGGGCGCCCACTTTTCTGGTCGAGGTCAAACATTCCACGGTGGCCAACGCGTCTTACAAAACGGCGCTTTTCGAAGTAGCCGGCATCGCGGGCTCGATTCTGGCGGGCCGCCTGACCGACACCAGATTCGCAGGCAAGCGCGCGCTGCTCAACGTATTGTACATGATCGGGCTGGTGTTCGCGGTGCTGGGCTTCTGGCTCATGCCCGAAGGCCACCCGTGGCTGGAATGTTTTTCGCTCGCGGCCGTGGGGTTCCTGGTTTACGGGCCCCAAATGATGGTGGGCATCTGCGCGGCCGACGCCGGCGGCAAGTATGCCGCGGCAACGGCCACCGGGTTTACCGGGCTTTTTGGCTACCTGGGCGGCATCGTTTCAGGCATTGGCACGGGCTGGATCGTGGACCACTTCGGCTGGAGTGGGGGCTTTCTGTTCTTTACGGCCAGTGCAATCATTGGCGCACTGTGTTTCGTCGCCACGGGCGACAAGAAGACAAAGCTGGGACAGGAATCCCGTCCCACACCTGCGCTTTCCGCCAACTGATCCCCGTGGTATCTTTAGTTCATGCCTATGCTGACCGGTCCGTCTCACCATCTTTATTACGCCTCATTGCACCGCCGGCGCCTATGGCTGAGCCACCTGACCGAAGCTTTCGAAAAGAAGGCCGGCCCCGATTTTTTGGCCGACCGCAAGCGGCTCGACTCAAGCTTTGCCCGCACCCTGCGTCGCCTGTCCGCCGACAGCCATCTGGGTATTCAAACTCCGTTGCCCCTGCACGTCGTGGTCGATGACACGCCCATCGACTCTTTTCTGACCACCCTTTCAGAAGAGCTGGACGCCTACGAGCACAACCTGTTTGAGCTCATGCACAAGGCCGCCACCGAGCAATCCTGGTTCGCCTCGCTTGAGGAAGTTTCGCAGCTCTGGGGCCGTGAGCTGGCGCACGAGTCCCGTATCGCCCTGGCCAAGGCCGACGCCCCCACCGATTTGATGCCCGAGCCGGCCTCGCGCTCGCTGCGCGGGCTGACGCTGATGTTTTATTCGGTTCTGCAAGGTGGCGACTTTGCCTGGAAGCCCCTGCTTTTCCGGCGTCGCACCGACCGCGAGATTCAGTACGAGCTGCGAGCCTGCCCGCACCGCAAGCCCGGTGGGTCATTGGAAGGCGCCAACCTGGCCTGCCGCCTGGAGGCGATGATATATCGTGGCTTTGCTCAGGCGTTTTTCAGCGATGTGGAGTTCGAACGCCGCTCGCCCAACGCGGGCGCTTATTGCGTGGATGAATTAACGCTGCGATGAGCTCTGCTTTCAGGCGGATCATCAGAATGCAGCGGCAGATTCTGATGACCATCCGAGCCGACGTGCGCAAGGCCATGGGCCCGCAGAGCCGCGACATTCGGCGCTACTACGAGGCCTATAAACGCGAATTCCGGGGCCAGGTCAGGCATTCCAGCAAGGAAGAGCTGCTGAAACATTGCCTGAAATCGGATGTCATCTTTCTGGGCGATTATCATACGTTCGAGCAGTCGCAAAAAGCCGCGCTGCGCCTGCTGCGCGAGCTGGTCGCCACCGACTCCGCCATCGTGCTGGGCTTCGAGCTGGTGCCGGCGCAATATCAAAATGCGTTGGACGAGTTCATGGCGGGCGGGCTTGACGAAGAGGATTTTCTTTCCCGCATCAACTACAAAAACAACTGGGGCTTTGCCTGGGAGCACTTCAAACCCCTGTTTGATTTTGCCCGCCAGCATGGCCTGAAAATCCTGGGCCTGAACTTCGACAGCGACCGGCTCGCGACCCGCGATGCGCACGCCGCCGCGGTCATAGCCAACTTCACCAGCGAGAATCCCAAGCGGCGCCTGTTCGTGCTCTACGGCGATCTGCACCTGGCCCGCGGGCACATTCCCAAGTTTCTGAAGATCGAGCTGCGCAAGCTGGGCGTGAAAAGGAAAATTCTCACCATCTTTCAAAACAGCGAGTCGCTCTACTGGAAACTTGCCGAAAGCCGGCTGGCCCACACCCCCGAAGTCCTGGCTCTCGGGGGCGGGCGTTTTTGCATCATGAACGCCGCGCCCTGGGTGAAGCTGCAGTCGTATCTGGAATGGACCGAAAAAAGCGAGCTGATCTCGAAGTTCGACGAAAGCGCTGGCCCCAACCTGCATGAGATCGCCCATGAGCGCCTGAAACACCTGGCCGAAGCCCTGAGCTTCACCATGCCCGAGAATCTCGACTTCACCATTCAAACCGTCAACGACCTGAGCTTCGTGGCCAACTCGCCGGCCCTGCGCGAGCTGAACCGCAGCGAGCTGAAAGTGGTGAAGTACCATATTCTGGGCAACCGGGGAATTTTCATCCCGGGGCCCAACCTCATCTATCTGGCTTCGGCTTCGGTGAACTCGCTTTCCGAGGGAGTGTCGCTGCTGGTGCATTCCACGCTATCTGGCTCGCCCATGATTTTTTACGACGCGCGGGAGCATTTTTATGCAGCCGTGCTGAACTACACGCTCGCCTACTTTGGCAGCAAGGTGCTCAACCACAAGCGCAAGTGCGACATGGAGGAAGACCTGCGCCTGCTGCTCGAGCGCAGGATTCCGCGTGGGTCGCTGCCTCAGGAAAAGCTGCAGCGTAAAGTGGCCAAGCTGGTGCTGCGCCACTGCCGCGCCCAGCGCGAGTACGCGCGCGATAAAACCTACAGGGCGCAGTTTCCGCCGCCGGGGCCAGGGCGGGTGCCGCTGTTTTTGGAAACCGCGCGTTGCCTGGGTGGCATTATGGGTGAAAAGCTCTATGCGAGTTTCATCGAAGGGCGCTATCCTCTCTTGAAACTGGAGCGGTTGTTTCGCAGTCAGTTCAATGGCGGGCGTGAGACGCGGGCTAGCTATTTAAAGTTAGTTGGGGAGCTGGAGCGGGCGCCGTTGGGGCATACGAGCAAGTTGGATTTGTTTTAGGCTGAAAATGAAATCTTGAGTGCTACAATTTGGCTATATGCCCGCACTGGAACGAAGTCTCGGGTCGCTGATCTGTTTTTTCCTGATTTTTTGCCCGGTTGTTTTTTCGACCATCGTGTTGGAGAATTACGACCCGCCTCGCGGCCTGCTTTTATCCAGTGTCGCCACGTCCTTATTTGCCCTCTGGATGGCGAAGCTCTGCGCTTATCCAAAAACGCGTCAAAATGCGTTAACCGTTATCCAGAGCCTGTGGCACGACCCCATTTCAATTTCCGTGCTCGCACTCCTGTTTTCGGCGGCGGTTTCAACCCTCACGTCCGTGAGCCCCGCGCTTTCGTTTTGGGGCGGCGAATATCATTCGATGAACCTGCTATCCATATGTCCCTGCGCTATTTTTTACTTTGGCGCCCGCGCGGCGTTTCAAACCCGGACACGAGCCGACGTAATCTTGACAGCGATCCCGATCGCAGCGGCGGTCAATGTGGTCTACGGCCTCATTCAGGTGCTGGGCCTGGATTTCATCAGCTGGAAAAACCCGTTGAACTTCGAACAAGGCGGCGCGCGGGTGATGGGTCTGTTGGGACATCCTATCCACTTCGGCACTTATCTGGCCATGGCCCTGCCGTTCATAGCCTACCTGGCCTGGCGCGCGCGAAAAGAACGTCGTCGGTTAACGTCGGTGGCGCTGTTCACGTTATTTCCTTTAAGTTCGGTTTGCATCCTGTTTTCCGGCTCACGCGGGGCCTGGCTTGGGGCGACCGCCGGCATTCTGGCGTTCGTACTAGGTTCAGCGCGTTCGGTCAGCATTTCGAAAAAATCGCTCATTACGGGCGCCGCGGCGTTCGCCGGCCCCCTGGTTCTGCTCGTGATTTTCAGGAATACCCAGCTTTTTTCAGGGCTCTGGCAGGCTATCAGTTATCGAAGACAGCATCTGTTCACGCTCGACGATAGAGCCCAATATTGGCAGGCGGCTCTTGACCTCTTCAAACGAAAGCCCTTCTTTGGCTCGGGACTCGAAACTTTCCAGGTGGAGTTTCAGAACTGGCGCACGATCAAATATTGGACCAATCCGCGGGTCGGCGCCCCCTTTCGCGCGCACAATGAGCTTCTGCAGCTGCTGGTCACACAGGGGATGCTTGGAGCCGGCGCGGCGATCGCCCTGGTCGCTTCCATTTTCCGTGTTTTGGCAAGGAAGGTTAAAACCGCCGATGCGGATTCCCGCGCCTTGCTCACAGCGGTCGGCTCGAGCCTGATTGCGGCGCTGGTCGCCCTGACGACCGGATTTACCGTCATTCCGACGGCCAGCCTTTTTTTGGCTTGTGCGGCCCTGGTGTCTGGCCTTCAGATCGAAGATCGTGCTTCAAAAAAACGGGATCGGATTTCGGCGCTCGGATACGGAAGAGCGTTGGGCTTATTTGGCATTGCCACTCTTTTTCCCGTGCTCTTCGCGAACGGCGCTTTGAACGCCGAAACTTGCCTGCTGCTGACGTTGATACAGCTTGCTTTGCCAGCCCTCTTGATCGGAGTCCTGCCCATGATTCCGATTTTCAAGAGCAGGCCCGCACTGGGTAAGGCGGTGATCGTCACCAGCGGGTTTGCCTGCGTGAGCGCGCTGGCCTGGTTTGCCATTTTGCCATTCGTCGCCGAGTGGCATGCTGCCCGGGCCGCCAATTTTGGCGCGGGCTTCGAGGGGGCTGCCGTCCATGAGCTGGAGCTTGCCGTGGAACTCTGCCCGTATCGCCCGATGTACTATTATAGCCTGGGCCAGGCGGCCCATCGCCTGGGAGCAAAAACCGTCTCACCTCGGGCGCAGGCCGGTTTTTATCGCGAAGCGGTGCAGTCCTATCGACGTGCCAGCGATTTGCTGCCGGACAGCGCCAAGAATTACTTCAGCCTTGGCGACGTGGAAATCGCCCTCATTCGTGGCCGACACCTTCCGCTTCAAGCCCTTCCTGCTGCCAAAGCGGCGTTCGACAAGGCTCTCGAGCTCGAGCCCAATAATCTGGAAATAGCTCGGGAGGCAAAACGGCTTCTTCGCCTGTTTCAGAAGACCAACTGAACGCACCGCTGCCGACTACGGCGCAACTCCACGCTCCGCCGCTCTTTTTTCGATCCACCGATAGATCGTGCGGGGAGCCACGCCCAGAATAGCCGCCGCCTGCACCTTATCCCCCGCACATGAGCGCAGCGTCTCTTCGATAATCCGGTCCTCCGCGCTCTGCAGCGACGTGCCCACGGCCACGCGAATTTCACGGGCCCTCGATACCAAGGCAATACGCTCGGGCAGCAGCGCCGTCGTAAACTCGTTGCCGTCGGCGAGCGCCACGGCACGCTCCACCACGTTACGCAGTTCGCGAACATTACCTGGCCAGGAATAATTTCTCAGAAGCTCTCGGGTAAGGTCGTCCACGGCAAGCGTTGGCCTTTCCGCCGCCAGGGCAAACTGCCTGAGAAACTGATCGGTGAGAACGCCTATATCCTCGGGCCGGGAACGCAACGGCGGAAGCTCGACGACAACCACACGCAGGCGATAAAGCAGATCTTCACGAAACTGACCCTGCTCGACGAGCGGCTCCAGCGCTTTATTGGAGGCAGCCACCCAGCGCACGTCGCAGTCGATCGGAGCAGCGGCACCCAGTGGCTGCACCTGCTTGTCTTGCAGCACGCGCAGCAGCTTGGCCTGTAAGCCGGCCGGCATTGACGAAAGCTCGTCGAGAAAAAAAGTTCCGCGGTGCGCGCTGCGAATCTGCCCAAGCCTGGCGGTGTCGGCGCCGGTGAACGCGCCTTTCTCATGGCCAAACAGCTCACTCTCCAAAAGAGTTTCAGGCATCGCACCCGCGTGAAAAGCGACGAAGGGCCCGGCACCGCGCGTCGAATTCTCATGCAGCCTTCGCGCGAGCACCTCCTTGCCCGTGCCACTCTCCCCCACCAGCAGTACCGAGGCCTGGCTGGGCGCCACTTTGTCAATCAGGGCCACCACGTCAGCAAACGCCCGCGAAACGTAAACGGCGCCGCCCGGCGCCGCGGCGGTGGCAGCTCCGCGATCAGGGCGCGCTTCGATCACCCGGCGGGCGTCTTCAATCGCGACGCTGATGTCTTTTTTATGCAACGGCTTGGTCAAAAAATTCAAGGCGCCCTTGCGCATGGCCTCGACGGCTTCCTCAAGCCGTCCATAGGCCGTCATGAAAATAAACGGCGGCATTCGTCCCCCGGAACTCGACGACGACAGCTTTCTCAGCGCATCGAAAAACTGCAGGCCATCCACGCGTGGCATGCGCACGTCGGAAAGAATCAGGTCAAAGGCCGTAGTCGAGGCGCGCTCAAGCGCGTCCTGTCCGTCAACCGCGGCAATGGGCTCATGGCCCAGGCGTTTGATGATTTCGACCAGCGCCTCACGGTTATGGGCCTCGTCTTCAGCAATCAGGATTCGGAGCATAGTCACGCTGCGCTACCTCCATTCGCGGAATCGAGAACTCGAACGTCGCGCCGTCGGCGCTGGGCAGCAGCTTCATCTCACCGCCATGCTCGATGCAGATCTGGCGCGAAACACTGAGTCCCAGGCCATGCCCCGCCACCTTGTTCGTGACGAAAGGCTCGAAGATGCGCCCGACCAGTTCAGGTGCGATGCCGGGTCCGCTGTCGCTGATGCGGCAACGCACCACTTCGGCTTCGCGCCAGGTCGTCACGACCAGCCGGCGCACGCCCGAGCGCTCGCGCAGCGCCTCGATGGCGTTGCGTACCAGGTTGAACAGCACCTGCGAAACGGCGTCAGAGTCGCCGCCTACTTCGCACTCCCCGTCGGCAAGCCTGAGCTCGACCACGATCTGCGCGGCCTGCAGCTCGCGCGACAGGAACTGCACGCTCTTTTCGACCACCGCATTCAGGTCGACCGGCTCACGGCGCTTGGACTGGGTGCGGCCCACGTCAAGATAACGGCGCGTGATGCGCTCGAGCCTGTCAACCTGATCGGCAATGGCGCTCACGCGCTGGCCGCAGCCGCTGGCATCGGCAATCGCAGCCAGGTCTTCCTGCAGCATTTCCAGCTGAAGCCGCATCGAGTTCAGCGGATTGCGAACCTCGTGCGCCACCTGGGCCGACATGTTTCCGGCCAGCACCAGCTTGCGGGCGTGCTCGAGCTTTTCTTCCGCGATAATCAAATGGCTGACGTCTTCGAACATCAATAGACGTCCGGCGTCGGCATGCAGCATCTGCATGCGCACGTCGAACACGCGACGGCCCAGGGACACTCGAAGCTGGTGCACGGGCTTGTCGG
>JACQAW010000083.1 GCA_016194725.1 Deltaproteobacteria bacterium | reverse complement strand
TTCCAACGACGTATCAACGCTTTCGTTTGAGCGCGAGAGCGTGCCGCCGTTTGCGCTTTCGAGCTATAGCGTCGCGGCGACTCAGGCCGGAAATCCTCTGAACCTCATCGAGGGCACGTTCTCGATTGCTCGCGACTCGACGAATGAAGTATCTGGTATTAACTCGCCGTTCGGTCAGCTCGTTACGGCTAACCACGACCCGGCCGGGCGCCTTACGAGTATTACGGGTTCGCTCAATGGCAATTCGCTGACGACGGCCATTGGCTTCGACGGCTTTGGCCGGCGTGCAAGCGTGGCGCACTCGACAGGTCTTGGTGGCAGCTTTGGCTGGGATGCTCTTGATCGTCCAGCATCGATTGCGTGGAGCGGATCGGATGGAGCCACAGCACAAAATATCACGGAGGTGCTCCACTACAACACCGCCGGAAACATCTCGGCCATTGATCGCGAGTCGGGCACGCTTGCCTTGGACTACGACGACACGGATCAGGTTACATCGTCGAGCTTTAGTGCGTCGACGGGGACGGCACTCGATCAGTATCTCAACCGCGTGTGGCAGTACGATGCTACCGGCAATCGCATCCAGGACTCGCTCCGAGGTGCTGGCACCTTCAAGGCTAATTCCATTCTCTCGGACGGCTTGGCCACCTATATTCCTGACGCGAAGGGCTTCGGCAACGTCGTCGAGAGGGTCTCTAGCGACACCGGCCGCGACGAACTCTTCACGTACCGCACGGATGCAAAGATCACGGCGTTCGCTCGCCGTGACGTCGCGTCCGAGGCTGCTAACCCGATCATAGCAGCGAGCTATGCATACGATGCGCTCGGACGACGTGTTGCCAAGATCTTGGTGCCCAAAACTGGGCAGAGCTTTACGCAGATTTTTCTACACCTTGCGGATGAGAATAAGATTCTTCTTGGACGCGCTGGAGACGCCTCCTTGAGCCTCTATGTCGATGGCCAAGGTATTGATGAGCATTTGGGCGAAGTAAGCTCCCGGGCCCCCGCAGCCTATGTTACAGATCATTTGGACTCGGTGTTGAATAGTACCCTCGCTGGCTCTGCCAAAATGTTCGCAGTGTTCGGTGAAAATGCTCCAATGGGCCTCGATGTTAGCTCAGCTTCGTCGCCAGTGCTCTATGGCCACACGGGGCGGGAGCGCGATCCAGAGATGGAAAAGGACTATTTTCGAACGAGGGAACATGATCCGTGGAGCGGCCGCTTCCACAGCCCAGACACGATTGGACTTGCGGGTAAGGATCCAAATCTATTCCGGTATACAAAAAACTCTCCGCTTCTTAATACGGATCCAACGGGAAAAGATAGCCTCGGGGTCGCTGCTGGCATTTTTGCTTGCGGTCTACTTGTGGCCGCAGTGAAAGCGGAACTGGCAATAAAAGAAGAGAGAATAAAAGCTTGCGAGCGTGCGGCCAGGACAGAGTCTCAAAAGAAAGAATGCAAGAACGAGAAGGGCCCTTTCGGTCAGTGGTGGTCTGGAGAGCCAGTGCAAGGTCCATGGGACGTGCCGGGCGGCAGTTCAAAGAAATAACGTGAAAAGGGATGCCATGAAAATGAAGATGAAAATTCAGCCCCAAACGATTGTTAAAGTGGCATGGAATGCTTTTGTATCGCTGTGGGTCCTCGCACTTTTGTACGGAATCTACATGGACCAATACCGCATATTCCTCATCGTAAGGAACATGGAGGTTCAGCAAGAAAAACTATCGCAAAGTATTGCCGAGCAAATAAAACTCCTTTCCCCGAAGAAACAGCCGGACCATAGGTAGTTGGCGTCATGCGTGCATGCGCATACGATGACACTAGCAATCGAGTCCAGAAGTCGCTGATACGAGTACAACCCAAGAGGCGACCTCACCGGTGTGACGGACGCCTCGGGCAACCGAACGAAGTTCTTCTACGACTCGCTCCACCACGTGGTCGAGCGCGACCGGCCCACGGTGCTGCCCAATGGCGCGGCCGCCACCGAGATCACCAACTACGTCTACGACCAGAGCGCCCGGCTCACGCGAATCGAAACGCTGTCGGCCGTCGTTCCAACGACGTATCAACGCTTTCGTTTGAGCGCGAGAGCGTGCCGCCGTTTGCGCTTTCGAGCTATAGCGTCGCGGCGACTCAGGCCGGAAATCCTCTGAACCTCATCGAGGGCACGTTCTCGATTGCTCGCGACTCGACCAATGAAATCTCGAGCGTCAGCTCGCCAAGCTTTGGGCAGCTCATTACCGCAAGTCATGATGCGGCCGGGCGCCTGACGTCAATCACGGGCTCGCTCAATGGGAACTCGCTTACGACTGGTGTTGGTTTTGATGGTTTCGGGCGCAAAGCGAGCGTCACGCACTCGACGGGTCTGGCTGGCTCGTACGTGTGGGATAGCCTTGATCGCCCTGTGAGTATCACCTGGAGTGGCCACGATGGGGTTACCGCGCAGAATATATCGGAGGTCTTGCATTACAATACGGCCGGCAATATCACGGCCGTTGATCGCGAGTCGGGCACACTTGCCCTGGGATACGACAATACGGACCAGGTGACATCGTCGAGCTTCAGTGCGTCGACGGGGACGGCACTTGACCAGTATCTCAATCGCGTGTGGCAGTACGATGCTACCGGCAATCGCATCCAGGACTCGCTCCGAGGCGCGGGAGTCTTCAAGGCAAACTCGATCCTCTCCGATGGGTTTGCAACCTATGTGCCTGACTCCAAGGGTTTCGGGAACGTCGTTCGAAAGGTCGCAGGAGAAACCGGCCGCGACGAGGTGTTTACGTATCGCACTGATGCTAAGATATCTGCATTCGCGCGTCTCGATGCTGCGAATGAAGCTGGAAATCCGATCATCGCAGCTAGCTACGCTTATGATGCCCTCGGACGGCGTGTTGCCAAGACCCTTATTCCAAAGGACGGGGTGGCCTTTACGCAAAGCTTCTCACACTTTGGCGAAGAGGACCGGATACTGTTCGGCCGAGCTGGCAATGGTGCGGCTACTTGCTATGTCGATGGTCAGGGTATCGACGAGCACCTGGGCGACGTGAGTTCGACAGGTGCCACGGCCTACGCCTCTGATCATCTAGGCTCCTTGCTCAATGGAGCAGTCGCTGGCTCCGGACAGATGTTCGCTATATTTGGCGAGAGCAGTTCTATGACCTTCGATGTCAGCTCAGCGACGCCGCCTGTGCTCTATGGTCTGGCGGGCCGTGAACATGATCCCGAGATGCGGAAGATCTATATGCGCAACAGAGAGCAAGACCCTGAGGCTGGCAGGTTCCTGTCACAAGACCCGATTGGATTCGAAGGTGGCGATTACAATTTTTATCGGTATGTCGAAAATAGTCCGGCGGAGTGGATCGACCCTTGGGGGCTCTGGCAATGCGCGCCAGGCATCAACTGCGATTTTACACCCGCAATGCGAGCTGCGCTTGACTGCTTTGATCGCTGTACTCACGGTAATACTGCAATTACCAGCGGCCGGCGCGAAGGTGGTGGCCAGCACGGGACTGGGCAAGCCTGCGATGCGAATCGATCCGACAATCCGTCTCTCTCAAGTGATGATGCTGCACGATGCACCAGGCAATGCTTCCCGCGTGGCTACGGGCAAGAGGAACGCAATGGACCAAATAGTAGCGATCCAAATGGAACACATTTCCACTTACAGCTGGGTACCGTGCCGGGCGGCCGGCCCAGATTTGCCCCCGAGGTTCGGCCGTATCAACCGTCCCCTCGTCGGTAAGAAAGGACGGGTCTAAAATATGTCTCGATGGCTTGCGCTCATCTCGTTCCTGGCACTGTTCCCGTTCACATATGCAATGGGTGACAAAGTCCCATTTACATCTAAAGGGTTTGCCTCGTTAAAAGGGAAGAATATGTGCACTCTCGAGGGTGAGTTTCCAAAAGAATTGGGCGTATTTTTGGATCTGCACAAAAAACATGCTGTTCATTATCGAGAGCGGGATGGTGTCATAGTAGTGTTTTTACTGAGTAGACCAACTTTGCGGTGTGGCGTAGTTGATGCTGTTTTGGATTTGACGCCCTTAATCAGGCCCGGCGAAAGTCCGGAGTTTAAATGTTACACGAGCCATGAAGGTGGCACGACGTGGGGCAAGTGGGGGCGTGTCATCGGGCTGGCCGACAACCAACGCGGGACAAATCGATTCGTCAAAGCTCGCCTCGCCTGGAGAGTCAATATTAGGGATAAGCGATTCGAAGAGATAAGAGGTGAAAAGGTGGAATGCGATACCACCGGATATGCAGATTGAAACTCCAATGCCTTGGCGTCAACTCCCTTTAGACCTCGATGGGGCCGGGTGACCACGTACGAGTACGACACGCGCCGTGGGTAAGCAGAGAGGTGACCTGTGACCCACTAGCGCTGCAAATGAAGCCAACCCCATGCTAAGGTCAGACCAATGTCCTTTCTCCTAACTCTCCTCCTGCTGCCAACCTGCTACGCGCAGCCCACCCTCGCGATCCCAGGCATCATCGACGCCCACACCCATACCGAGTTCGACGACGAGCCCGAGGCGATGACCCAGATTCCACGCACGCCCGAGGAGTATCGGCGCGAGCTTCGCGAGGCCGGCGCCGTCGGCGCGGTGGCCCACACCCACATCGACGACGAGGATTACCACGACATGCGCCGGTACAACGTCGTCCACTGCGCGGGGGTCGGCCCGCGCCCTCATTATAAGGACGTCGAACGCGGTCTGCGCTCGGGCAAGTACCGCTGCATCAAGATCTACCTGGGCTACGTCCACCAGTACGCGAACGACGCCCACTACGAGCCGCTCTACAAGCTCGCGAAAAAATTCGACGTTCCGGTCGTCTTCCACACCGGCGACACCTACGACCGCCGGGGCCTCGTGAAGTACGCGCACCCGCTCACCATCGACGAGGTGGCGGTAGACCACCCCGAGGTGAAGTTCGTCATCGCCCACTGCGGAAACCCCTGGATCACCACCGCCGCGATGGTCGCGCGCAAGAACCCCAACGTCTACCTCGACGGGTCGGCTCTGCTGACCGGCGACATGGACGACCAGCGCCCCGAGCGCGTCGAAGAGCACCTCGTGCGGCCGCTTTCGTGGCTTTTCGGATACGTGAACGACCCTCGCAAGCTTCTCTTCGGCTCGGACTGGCCGCTCAACGACATCGCCTCCTACGCCCGCGCCTTCTCGCGAGCGATTCCGCGCGAGCACCGGCAGGCCGTCTTCCACGACAACGCGGTGGCCGTCTTCCACCTCAATCGGCGGTAATTCTTTCACGCCAAACTGACACCGAGGCCGGCCCAGGACCGCGAAATCTTACCGGGATAGGCGAGAGCGGGGCTCGGAAAATTCGATTTCACTGAGGAACTCGCCCCGGCCGCGGTTTTCCACCGGGGCATACTTCGTGCACTTACGCCCCGTCCAGAGAGGTAGTGATGGAGCGAAGAGAGGCTACAGCAGCGGCGGAAGCAGCGTCGGTTTCGGCAAAAGCGCCGGGCACCCGAAAGCACGCGCCGCTCATCAAGGCCGGAGCAGCCTACGTGCCTCTCGACCCGAGCTACCCCGGCGAACGCCTGCGCCACATCTTCACCGAATCCGAAGCCACCGTGCTGCTCACCGAAAGCAGCCTTGCATCGAAGGCACGCGAGCACTTCGAGGGCATCGTCCTCGAGCTCGACACGCAGGCCCACGCCATCGCGGCCAACCCCACCACGCGCCTCACGCGCGAGCAGACGGGCGTAAGACCCAACGACGTCTGCTACGTCATCTACACCTCGGGCACGACCGGCCGCCCGAAAGGTGTCACCGCCGAGCACCGCCATGTCGTGAAGTTCGCCGCCGCCTTCAACAAAATCTGCGGCACCACGCCCGACGACCGCGTCTACCAGGGCTTCTCGCTCACGTTCGACGGCTCGGTCGAAGAGCTCTGGATGGCCTTCTCGAACGGCTCGGCCCTCGTCGTGGGCGACGCCGAGACGCCTCGCTTCGGAGATGAGCTTGCCGCCTACCTCGAAAGCCGCGGCGTCACTTACTTTTCGACGGTGCCGACGCTGCTGGCGACCTTCACGCGCGACGTCGCCACGCTCAAGACCGTCGTGCTGAGCGGCGAGATCTGTCCGGCCGAGCTCGTCGCGCGCCGCGCGCGCGCGGGGCTTCGCATCTTCAACGTCTACGGCCCCACCGAGGCGACCGTCAACACCACGGCGCTCGAGTGCGTGCCCGGCCGCGCGATCACGATCGGCAGGCCGCTCGAAGGTTACGGCATCCACATCGTCGACGAGAGATCGGAAGAGC
>JACQAW010000228.1 GCA_016194725.1 Deltaproteobacteria bacterium | reverse complement strand
CTCGCGTACTCGCCGCCGTCTTCCTGGCCCAGGCGCTCCAGACGTACTTTGCGTATCGTCGCGAGCGTGTCAGGGCTGATGGTGAGGCAGACGATTTTGCGTTGGTCCACCGCGGTTAGCTCGGTTGGCAACTCAAATCCCTTGATGATGGGGACGTTGCAAACCTTCCAACCCTGGTGGCTCAGGTACATGGACAACGGAGTTTTCGAGGTTCTCGAAATTCCGAGAATGATAATGTCCGCCTTGTCCAACTCAGTCAAGTCGCGGCCATCGTCGTGCGCAATAGTGTACTCCATCGCTTCGATGCGTTTGAAGTAACGGTCGTTCACTTGGTGAAATAGACCGGGCAGCGAGCGCGGAGGCAGATGGAAAAAAGCGGCCATGGAGTTCAGCAACGGGCCAAGCAGGTCAATGACGGGCACCTGCTTTTCAATGGCTTTGGTGGCAATGTAATCGCGCAGCTCGGGCGAGACGATGGTGTAAACCACCATGTCGTGGTGAACGGCGGCGTCTTCGAAAATAGCTTCAACCTGCGCCTTGGTGCGAATGTTTTTGTAGCGGGTGAAGTAGATATCTTTGTCGGAAAACTGCACCATGGCCGCTTTCGTGATTTGAGCCGCGGTTTCGCCGGTTCCATCCGAAAGTACGATGATTTTGAGCTCTTTTGCCGGCTGTGCGTCCCGCGTTTCCATTTGGGATCAACTTACTCGATTCGCAGGGGGGCGGCCAGACAAAACCTCAATTACGGCGTTCACGGCAAGCCGGGCCATTCCGGCGCGCGCTTCAACAGTTGCGCTGCCCAAATGAGGCAGCACGAATACGGCGGGGTGAGTTCGGAGCTTGGGGTTGAGTTTGGGCTCGTTGTGGAAAACATCCAGGGCCGCGCCGCGTAAGTTTTTTCGGAGAGCCGCCAGCAATGCACGTTCGTCAACAATTTCGCCGCGGGCGGCGTTGATGAGATAGCTGCCTTGTTTCATGAGCGCGAACTCGCGGGAGCCAAACATGCCCTTGGTTTTTGCATTCAGGGGGCAATGGATCGAGACAAAGTCGGAGGTACGCAAAAGATCGTCCAGGGCAATGCCACCCATCGGGCTGGAGTGCACGACGTCCATGCCCAGAGCCCATGCCTTGGCGGCAACTGCCGCGCCAATGCGTCCGTGGCCCACGATTCCAAGGCGCGCGCCCGCCAGCTCGCGGCCCAGCATGAGGCAGGGATGCCAGCCCCGGTAGGCACTCTTGCGAATCATCGTGACACCTTCCCCGAAGCGCCGGGCGGCCGCGAAAAGAAGGCCGATGGTCAGCTCGGCCGTGGCGTTGGTCAAAACTCCGGGCGTATTGCACACAATCACTCCGCGTGCCCGCGCGGCATCCAGATCTATGTTGTTATAACCTACGGCGTGGTTTGCCACGATGGCCAGCTGGGGGGCAGCCGCCAGAAACTTGGAATCGACAGGGTCGGTGCCCATCGTAATCACGGCAGCCACATTTTTAAGTTTGGGATGCCGGGTCAGCGCAACCTTGGATTCCACCGTGCGCACATGCACCCGCGCGATTTTTTTCAGGGCCAGCCAGGCCGCATCACCGCTTTCCAGCGCCAGCGGTCTTGAGACGAGAACTTCAGGCACGCAGCACATCGCGGGCGGCACTCAAAATTTCATCATCCTGCGCGGGCAAGGCGTACCAGTCGATCTTGCGAGGAAAGGTATTGAAGAAGGTCAGCTGTTTTTTTGCCAGCTGGCGGGTTGCGATCAGAATTCGTTCGCGCGTTTCGGGCAAGGTCAGGGAGGCCGCCAGGAACTTCATCACTTCGTTATAACCCACGCAGAAAAAAGGCCGCGGAATATTACTACTGTCCGGGGTGGCCGCGTAGCGGCCCAGGAGTTCTCTAGTCTCGGCAACGATGCCGTTCGCGAACATGGCGTTGGTGCGGTCGAGGATGCGGCGGTCCAGCTCGATTTTGGCGCGTTTGATTCCCAGAATCGGAACCTCAAACGACAGGGGATTTTGAAGCTTCTGGGCCGCCAGCAAGGTGGTGACCGGGCTTTTGGTGACCTCGATAATCTCGAGCGCGCGAATGACCCGGTAAACGTCGTTTTTCATGATCTTCGCGGCGTAGGGCGCATCAAGAGCTGCCAGGCGGTCGTGGAGCGCCTGGGCGCGTTCATCTTTTTCCAGATGTTTCACTTCTTTTTCCAGGCGTTCCCGAAATTCGGGCTGGGTGGGTGGCGCGTCCCACACGCCACAAAGCAGGGCTTTGAGGTAAAAGCCGGTTCCGCCAACAATAAGCAGGGGCTTGCCCAGCTGCACGCAGCGTTCGATAACGGGTTGCGCGTAGCGAACGTAATCGCCTGCCGTAAAAGGCTCGTCCAGCTCCACCAGATTGACGGCGTGGTGGGGAATCTCGGCCAGCTCGGCTTCGGTGGGTTTTGCCGTGCCAATCGTGAGCTCGCGATAGACCAGCAGCGAGTCGCAGCTCAGAATCTCGGCGCCGAATTCGCGCGCCAGCTTCAGGGCCAGATCGCTTTTGCCCGATGCTGTCGAGCCCACCAGGGCGAGTACTAGCGCCTGGCCGGCGCGCACGCTGCTGTGGCACGCCGAGGTGGCCAGCACGCGCTCGACTTTTGCTGAAAGCCGCGACGGGTCGGCGGTCATCAATTCGAGCGAGTCCGAGCCGCGCACCTCTTCGAGCAGCGCTCGAAAAAGGTCGCTGGCGCGGTCATGGCGCATGCCCTCGGGCGCGGCTCGCACGAGCAGGCAGTTGTCGCCAAAGGCCTCGAACTCAAAACCCAGCCGCGAAAAAGCGTCAGTGTGTTCCAGGGCCAGGCTCACGTCATCGGCCCGGCATTTCACCACCGCCGATACCAGCAGCGGCTGCGCGCGCAGCCCGGTTTTGAGAAACTCGGCCTTGATTTTCTCGTAGTTGATTCGTTCGTGCGCGGCGTGCTGGTCAATGAGCACCAGGCCGTCGGTGTCCTGAAACATGAGATAGGTATTCTTGAGCTGACCGATGTATTGCAGCGACGCAAAGCCGGGTTTGGGGGCTGCCGGCGCGATATCTTCGACGCGAGCTTTTGGCAGTGGCTCGGACGGAGTTTCAAACCCCGCCATCAGGCCGCCAATGCTGAGCGCGACGTAATCTTTGGTTTTGTAGGTTACGCGATCAGAAGCAAACAGCCCGGGGGTTGTTTCAGGAGCAGGAGCCTGGTGCGTCGCTGCTACGGGCTGCGACTCGGGCAGTGGCGCCGAGTAAAACGGCTTAGCTGGTACGCGAGCCAGGCGGTCCAGCGCGCCGTTGGGCGCGCGGTTGTCGCGGTCAAGCCAGCCGCGTACCGTGATGTCTTCGAACTGGGACTCAAACGCTTCGATGTTCGCCGCCGTGGCCTCGAGCACCTGGCTGACACGCTCGGCGACGCTGGCCGCCTCGAGCTGGAGCAGCTTGCGGCCCTCGGAATGCAGGGTGAAAGCCACGCCCGGGTTACACAGCGCGACGCGTTCAAGCAGCTCGCGGATGAACGACGCCTCGGACGATTTTGATTTCAGGAATTTCAGTCTTGCCGGCACATTGAAAAAAAGATCTTGTACTGCGATGCGGGTGCCACTGGGCGAGGCATTCAAGGCGCTGGTGGAATCGACGCCGGCATCTTGCATAACCCTGCCGCCTTCAAGATAGAGCTTTCGGCCGCTGGGCATATCGGCGGTACGGCTTTCGATGGTGAAGCGTGATATCGCGGCAATGCTGGGCAGCGCCTCGCCGCGAAAACCCATGGTTCTGAGGGCCCATAGATCCTCGAGCTGGGTAATTTTGCTGGTCGCATGGCGTTCCAGCGCCAGGGGGATCTCATCGGCTGGAATGCCCTGGCCGTCGTCGGTGATGAGAATCTCTTTGCGGCCACCATCGGCCAGCTCGACCCGAATGCGGGTGGCACCCGCATCGAGCGAGTTTTCGACCAGCTCTTTGATCACCGAGGCAGGGCGTTCCACGACCTCGCCGGCGGCAATTTTAACGGCCAGCTCGTCCGGGAGGACGCGAATTGGGGAGCGCGTGGTTTTCGACATCTGTTTCTTCTAGGCAGGAATGGGTAGGTTTGTAAATCACGCAGCGCGTGGATTTTACGAAAGCCCAAGGGCGGAGTAAAATAGAACGATGCGATGGCTGATTCTCATTCTTATTCCGTTCGTTACCGTATCGTCGGCGTATTGCGGCGGCAAGAAGCGCGAAGCGCGCATTTTGGCGGTGAAGTTTCAGGTTCAGCACACTTACCGCTGCACCACCTGCGCCGCCAAGCTGGCCGAGGTTTTGCGCAAACAAGACGGCGTGCGCGACGTGCGAACCATCGCGGCCCAGGATGCCGCGGTCGTTTTTTTTGAGTCGGTCAAATCGGACCTTGATGAGATGAAAAACATTTTGAAGCTCAAGGGCTACGTTGCTCAGATCGTCTGGGGGCCCACTGCCGCCAAGCTCAACGGGCAATACGAAGAAATTCCCCTTGACGAAATCGCAGTCAAACGGCCGACCTTGAAACAGCAACGTGAAAATGCCGCGGCGACGGCGGCTGGTGCGGTAACGGGACCCTCGGGTTCGAATGCGGTTCAGGTGCGGAAAAGGACGGTGTATGTTCCGGTTGACGAAGAAAAGCTGCCGGTACCCAAAGAATAGTGGAGCCCCGTGGCCGGTGACCTATAGCTCGTATCCGGTGCGTGAATTTTACTCCGGAATCTTGGCCAGGAAATCTTTAACCAACCGAACCGACTCCGCGCAGGTTCGTTCGTGTTGTAACGTCATTGCATACGGAACCAGATTTCCCAGGCGACAAGCCATGTCGCCCGTAAAGCCTGCGAGCTGGCGTGTTTTTACGAAGTGGTTGGTCGACATGAGCAGGAACCGGTATTGGAACGCGAACTCCTCTGACGCCTTCTGCTGGGCCTTGGGAGGGGTAAGCACTCCGGGCAGCTCGAAGGCGCGCAACGAGGCTTCCATTTCGTGCAGCTCGGCCAGATTCTTTTTATAGACGACGACGTCAGCCATGAATTGCCTGGCCATGGCCACCAAAGCTTGGGGCGTGACGTCCAAGCCATGGCGTGCGGTGATGAGTTTGAATTTGGCGTTCGCGTCGGCTTTGACCGGCGTATCTTTCAGGGCTACGGCGGCAAGCTCATCAAGGTCGGCCAGTACTCTTAGCAAAGCCACCTTGTCTTTGAGCGGGGCAAGCGCAGGATCGGCATTGAGCGCCAGCGTGTACAGTTGCTGATTCTGGTCGCAGTGGGTGGTTTCGTGGGCCAGCAGGGATACCAGAAAGCGGGCGCTTTGAAAGCCGGTTTGCCGCGGGTCGAGCACGACGATTTGATCGAGCTGAGTGTGGGCGATGACCTCGCTGCCGTTTTCGTCGCGCCCTTCGATGAAGCGGGTGTCGATGCCGCGGCAGTTGGTGGCGTTCAGATTGAAATTGCTCAGGGCCTTGCGAATCGCTTCGCTGTAGTTTTTCTTTTCAATAAGCTGCTCGACCTCGAGCAGCCTGGATTGCAGAATAGTATCGGCCGAAGGCAGCGTTACGGGGCCAGCCAGAGTAAAATGAGCGCACGCAAGCGCGGTAAGCCATGTCAAAATCATAGATTTGGCTAATACAATTGTGGACTTCGTTAGTCAACTAAGAAATACCGAACCCCGCGCTTAGCTGGCGGTGCAGACCTGGTTACGACCGCCACCCTTGGCCTGGTAAACCGCTTTATCGGCCAGCTTGAACAGGGCGGTATGGTTGTCGACGTCCAGGGCCTGCTCGGCCACCCCAATACTGGCCGTAACCGGCATACGCTTGCCTTCGTACATGAACTGACACTTTTCGATGGTGGCGCGAATGGTTTCGGCCACTCCGGTGGCTGCTTCAAGGTTGTGCCCGGGAAGCAGAATCAGGAACTCCTCGCCGCCGAAGCGCCCGAAAATGGCTTCTTTGGGCAGAGTTTTGGTTCTCACCAGATTCACCATCTCTTTAAGCACGAAGTCGCCGGCGTCATGACCGTGCGTATCGTTGATC